>JAYUWA010000561.1:0-9868 GCA_043753795.1 Bacteroidota bacterium
GTAATGGAAGTATAGACGCAGGCATAACCGGTGGTGTGGCTCCTTATAGCTATCAATGGTCGCCTGGAAATGGAAATGCTTCCAGTTATTATAATTTGTCAGCAGGTTCATATACTGTTACAGTCACTGATGCCAATGGTTGTACTTCAACAATGAATTCAACAGTCATCGGTTATCCTTCTCCTGTTGCATCAATAGGTTCAACATCCGATGTTAGATGTAACGGCGGAAATAATGGGGCGGCGTTTATTAACGTTGCTAATGGAACAGGACCGTTTAACTATTCCTGGACACCAAATGTCGGAAATGCTAGTTCTGTTTCGCAATTGAGTGCCGGTATATATTCAGTACGTATCTCGGATACTAACGGTTGTACCGCAAATGCTTCCATTCTGATTGCTGAACCTCCACCACTCAGTATAGCACCCGTTGCAATAGATGGAACATGTTCTATATCCAATGGAAGTGCTTCTGTGTCTGTCAGCGGTGGAGTAGGGCCTTACGCATACGATTGGGCAAACGGTTTAAGCGGAACCAATCTGATTTCAGGATTGGCTGCAGGAAATTATTCTGTTGTGATCACAGATGGAAATGGCTGTACTCAGAACACAACGATTGCAGTTCAAAACTCAGGTGCGCTCAATTCATCAGTTTCATCAATCATTTCGCCAAATTGTTTTGGTGATGCAAATGCTGCGGCAACGATTTCTCTTGTTGGTGGAACTGCTCCATTCAATTATTCATGGTCGCCAAATGTATCTTTAACGGCAACCGCTTCCGGTCTTTCTCAGGGGCAGTACTCCGTTACTGTCACTGATGCAAACCAATGTTCTTCTTCTTCAACAATTATTATAAACGAACCTTCGCAGCTCATTTTAAATTCAGCTTCAACGATAAATGTAAATTGTTTTGGCGATAATACGGGACAAGCGCAAGTTGTTGCTTCAGGAGGAGTAGCTCCATATTCTTATCAATGGATTGGAAGTACTGATACCGATAATATTCTTGAAAATAGTTTTGCCGGAAATTATACTGTCATTGTTACGGATGCTAATGGTTGTACAACTGTAGCTACTTCAATTGTTACTGAGCCAACACAGATTATTGTTGCACCGGTTGCTACTTCTGCTACTTGCGGAAATTCAAACGGAGCAATTGACGTTACAGTAAATGGCGGAGTGGGGCCATATAGTTATGCGTGGTCGATTCCTAACAGAGGAAGTGTTTCACATATAGGAAATATTGGGGCCGGAGCATATCAGGTTGTTGTTACAGATGCCAATGGTTGTTCGCAGGCTTCCTCGACCGGTGTTTCAAATATTGGCGGGCCAAATGTTTCAATGAGCGCTCTGCAGAATGTCCGATGTTTTGGAAGCTCAGATGGAAGTGCAACAATATCTCTTGCGGGAGGAACAGCGCCATTCAATTATTCATGGACATGTTCTGCAGTTAATTCTCCTACAGCTTCAAACATTCCTGCCGGATCGCATACGGTTGTAATCTCTGATGCAAATAATTGCTTTACTGCTATACCATTTACAATCACACAGCCTCAAAGACTTATTTCAGCAGCAACTTCAAATAACGTGAATTGCTATGGAGAAAATAATGGTTCAGCCATAGTATTAGCAAGTGGTGGAGCAGGAAGTTATTCATACAATTGGTCGAATGGCCAAACCGGCACATCAGCAACTTCACTGACTAGTGGTAGTTATTCTGTTATTGTAACTGACGTGAATGGTTGTAGTTCGACTTCGTTTGTTGTCATTAATCAACCTTCGCCCCTTTCAACAATGTCATCTTCAACAGATGTGAGTTGTAATGGCGGTGACGACGGAACGTTATTCGTAGATGCAAGCGGAGGAATTGCTCCATATAATTATTCATGGTCGAACGGTCAGAATAGCCAACAGATCAACGATCTGATCGCAGGTGAATACACGCTGACGATAACAGATGGAAATGGATGTATAAATTCAGGAACTTACACGATAAATCAGCCCGGGATTTTAGAATCAGCAGCATCAATCACACAGGTTACATGCTTTGGTGGAAATGATGGTGGAATAAATTTGGAAGTCAATGGTGGCGTACCGCCATATAATTTCCAATGGAATCCTTCGAATCTCAATACGCCCGGAATAGCTAACCTAACTGCCGGAATTTATCAAATTACAATCACAGATGTAAATGGTTGTAATATTAGTTCAGCAATTACAATCGATAGTCCGCCGGAATTAATTGCGCATTCATTTTCGCAAAATTTGCTTTGTTATAATGATGCAAGTGGTCGGGCATTAGTGAATGTAACCGGAGGAACATCACCGATTTCATATCAATGGTCAACTGGTTCTAGCAATTCTGCAGTAACATCTCTGCAAGCAGGAAATTACTTTGTTCAGATCACTGATGCAAATAGTTGTTCTAAGACAGAACAAATTGCAATCGGCCAGCCTGATCTGTTAGTTGCCTCTGCACCTAATTCGGCATTGATTTGTATTGGACAGACAGCCTCTGTTACTGCTTCTGCTATCGGTGGTACACCATCATACAATTATGTCTGGAGTACAAATGCAACCGGAGCAACAATTGATTTTTCACCAACTACTACTTCGTACTATTCTGTATATGCTATTGATTCCAACGGCTGCCGATCAGCACTCGTCAATGTGCAAGTTCCTGTTAATCCTCCGTTGTTAGTTTCTTCGGTGCCATCAGATACGATTTGTGCAGGAGAATTTGCATCTGTTTTCGTAAGTACTTCAGGTGGAAGTGGTGGTCCTTATCATTATGAATGGAACAATGGGTCGAATGATAACTACCTTTATGTCTCGCCAAATACTACGCAGATGTTTACCGTGGAAATTACAGACTATTGCGGGACGCCTGCTGTAATAAATCAAGTACTGATTTATGTGAATCCGAAACCCAATGCTGCATTTACTCCATTCCCAGTTGAAGGTTGTCCTGATCTGTCAGTCAATTTCACCTTGCCAACTGCATTAGTACCTATTGTTTCGCAATCATGGGATTTTGGTGATGGAAGCATAAGTACTCTCGGCGCACAGATTCATATTTATACTAACCCGGGAACTTATTCTGTTACTCACAGCGTCTTATCGGATCACGGTTGTACAGCAGTTCAAATCGATCCTGCTTCAGTTCATGTATTTGATGAACCGATAGCAGACTTTTTGGTATCAACAGAAAATCCGACAATGATCAATCCGAATGTGTCGTTCATGGATTTAAGTATCGACCCTGTTTATTGGAATTGGAATTTTGGTGATGGACAAACTTCCATGGATCAAAATACTAATCACATGTACAGAGATACCGGAACCTACATTGTGCAACTGATCGTACACAATTCAAAGATGTGTTATGATACGATCTATAAACCTATCCGAATCAAAGATGAATTTGCAATTTATTTTCCGAATGCATTTACACCAAATGATGATGGGGTAAATGAACAATTCAAACCCCTTGCAGTAGGAGTCGCAGAATTTAAAATGTTGATCTTTGACAGATGGGGATTAGTAATTTATACTACCTCTGAATTGGAAAAAGGCTGGAATGGAACAATGTCAGGAACCGGCAAAGAGTGTCAGATGGATACCTATGTATACATGGCTATTGCTACAGGAGAAGACGGGAAGAAGAAAGAGTTTAAAGGACATGTGAATTTGGTGAGATAGCAAGGACTCTGTCCTGGCTACAAAAGGGGAGTTGTGACCAGGACAGAGTCCTGGTCACCTCACCACCCCAGCACTCTCTCCTTCGCCTCCTCCATCAACCACATCGGAGTAGAAGTAGCTCCGCAGATTCCAACTGTTTCACCGCCATTAAACCACGAACGTTCTATCTCAGAAGTTGAACTAACAAAATAGGTTCTTGGGTTATTTTGTTTGCAGACATCAAACAATACTTTTCCATTCGATGATTTTAATCCGGAAACAAAAATGATTACGTCTGATGACCGGGCAAAACTTCGGATCTGTATATCTCTGTTTGAAACCTGTCGACATGTAGTATCATTCAAATCGATCTCAATTCCTTGTTCAAGGATTTCATTGTAGATCTTATAAAATTTTTCTGTGCTTTTCGTTGTCTGACTGTAAAGAGAAATCTTCTTCGGCATTTTTTCAAAATTCAATTCTGTGAGATCCTGAAATACGACAACTTCCTTTATCGATTGACCAATCAATCCTTCTACTTCTGCATGGCCACGTTTACCGTAGATATAGATTTGCTTTTCATCGTCAGCAGATTGTTTGACGCGATTTTGAAGTTTTAAAACGACAGGGCAACTGGCATCAACCAATGTTAAATTATTTTCGATTGCAATCTGATAAGTAGAAGGCGGTTCGCCATGTGCACGTAAAAGAACAGTTTCGTTTTTTACATTTTGCAATTGTTCATGCGAAATTGTGATCAACCCTTTTTTGCGAAGGCGCTGAATTTCTTCATCGTTATGAACGATGTCGCCCAAGCAATATAATATTCCTCTCTCATCCAGAATTTCCTCTGCAAGTTGTATTGCATAGACTACACCGAAACAAAATCCTGAGTTGAGGTCAATATTTACTTTGAGGTTTAACATCTTTGATCAGCCGGTTTTTAAAGTACTCGTATAAGCAGATGTTCATCAATAACAGAAGCAAAGAATATATAGTGTCTTCAACCGGAATTGTTCCGATTCGGATACCGAGATTTTCTGAATCATTGTAGGTCACAACCGGTAATGAAGTGAGTAGACCATTTACAACAAAGAACGGAATCAAACTTACCAAATAGGCCCGATAAAATTTACCCATAAAATCGAAGTTTTCTATGAGGACATAAACCAGCATAAAAACCGTCAAAGTTAATTTGATTGCAGTATATAATTTTCCTGTATTGAAAAGAACAATAATTATCAAGATAACAGCTAATGTACGGGAAATGTTTTTGGCATACTGCGATAAACTGTCTTTTTTAACCAGAAAGTTCATTGATTCATAAATAAAGACACAGGAATAGGGTATTGTGAAAAAAAATAGCCACTCCTCAATAGGCAGATTCCAAAGATAATAGCCAATCAGATATTCACTGTTAAATTGCCACACATTCCATACGGTCATAAGATGATCCCATATAATAAAGAATGCGGCCGTAATTAGCATTGCCGGAAGAAGGGCTTTCATTTTTTTGAAAAAGAAAATCCTCTTTTCAAATGAGAAGAGAAAGGGTATCAGGATTGAAAAAAAATTGATAAGTAAGTAAGTGTATTGTTTCATTTCACTTTGAAGCTAACATTTTTTTTTCTTGATCTGTACAAATGCCACTTTTAATTAAAAAAGAAGAGATCATTTGTCTGAGATGGAGATCTTCTTCTTTATTAATTCTGTTCAGGATAATTTTTTTGTCTTCTTTCACATTGTAATTCATTCCTAAAAAAGGTGGGATATTTGATTCTATTAAAAGCCGCAGATACCGTAATTCAAGATCATCGGGAGCATTATCGATGGCATCTGTTATTAGCTTCAATCCATCATTACAGTTATTATATTTTTTCATGGGATTGTAGCCGTATTTAGCTCTCATGGCTATAGCAGCCCCACGATATCCCTGAATTATGGTGTTTGAATCATTGTTATTTGAAAGCAGTTTGTAGAATGTTTCTGTTTTTTCACTTGTTGAGCATGCATGAAATGAATTACGTAATTCCATTCGCCCGATTTCTTTTGAGAATATCTGCAACGATTGAAATATAAGTAATAAGAAAATCAGTATTAATTTCATTTAGACGAGTTTAAATTTGAAACGAAACCATGTTTGAAACAAGAGTAATATTTTCTGAAAATTATTTACTCTGATCCTTTCTTCTTTTATTCTGTTGGCCGGAACAAGTTTTATTTTTTTAAAGAGTGTCACGTAGTAAATGTATGCAACCATAACGCCAAGCTTACTTCCTTTCGGTAAAAGTAGAACGCCTTTCCATGCTTCACGGAATTCTTTTTCTATATCACTTTCAATTTCCAGTTTCTGCTCATTGGTAAAATTATCAAAATCTATTCCCGGAAAATATACCCGTCCTCGGTCTGCAAAATCACTCTTGAAATCGCGAAGGAAATTGATCTTCTGGAAAGCCGATCCAAGTTGTCTGGCTGGTGTTTGAAGTTTTTCATAGGAATGGACTTCATCCTGACAAAATACTTTCAGGCACATCAAACCAACAACTTCTGCAGAACCGTAAATGTATTCCTGATAAGTATTCTCATTACATTCAGAAAGTGAAAGATCCATCCTCATACTTTTCAGAAATGCATCTATCAGTTGGCGGTCAATATTGAATTTGTTAACTGTATCCTGAAACGAATTCAATATTGGATTCGTACTTATTTTTTGATCAAGAGCCAGATATGTGTCTTCGCAGAAACGTGAAAACAGTTTTTCTTTATTGTGTTGATGAAAAGTATCTACGATCTCATCGGCTACTCTTACAAAGCCATAGATAGCATAGATTGATTGATGAAATCTTGAATCAAGCATATGAATTCCTAACGAGAAAGACGTACTGTATTTTCTCGTGAGCGTTCTGCTGAACTCATAACTTATTTGATCATACAGTTCCATGTTCTTCGAGGATTCTTTCTGTTACAAGTTTAGAGGAAATTACTACCATTGGCAACCCTGTACCCGGAGTAGTTGATGCTCCAACATAATAAAGATTTTTGAATAGTTCATCTTTATTGGATGGCCTGAATCCGCCCACTTGTGATAAGCCATGTGCAAGTCCAAGCCCGCTGCCTCGATAAAGGTTGAATTTTTCTTCCCAATCAAGCGGATTAAGAACTATTCTGGTAAGCGTGTTTGCTTTCAGATCAATATTAATTCGTGTTGAAAGGTCAGAAATGATTGTATCGGCCAAAGCTTCACTATCCGACCAATCTGCTTTAAATCGAAGATCCGGAACCGGACACAAAATGAATAGATTCTCACAGCCTTCAGGAGCGGATGCCGGATTGCTTTTACTACTTACGTTAACGTAATAATACGGTTTTTCGGGACTGGATGATGTTGTGAAAATGTTGTCAGCATAATCTTTGAAATTACTTCCAAGAAAATAATTATGGTGAATAAGGTTTTCGGTTTTTCCTTTTATCCCCAGATAAATTGTAAATGGTGCTAAAGTCCATTTCATATCATCCAGTTTCTTTTCTGTAAATTTTTCACGCTTCAGGATCTTTCCGCGAAATGATGCAGCATCACTATTGCAAATATACAGATCAGCAGACCACGATTTGTTTTTATTGTCTTTAAATGCTTGAATTTCATTTCCGGAATATTCAATATCGGTAATTTCAGTATTGTAATGAAAGCGGACATTTCTTTTTTTCAGATGCGCTACAATAGTTTCCGTGATCTGATACATTCCGCCTTTGACATTCCAGTATCCGTCATGTTCAAGTTCAGTATAATTTAACAAGCTGTAAACAGCAGGCGTTTTGAATGGTGTATCACCCAGAAAAAATGCAACCAGTGAAAAAATGACTTTGGCTTCTTCTGATGTAAAGGTTCTGTCTAGTTCATCCCACATTGAACGGAACATTTTCGGACTATGTTTTAGTGGGACTCTTGTTAGCTGCAGTAAGTAGTCGAGCTTTGACTTAAAGTTACGACGGATTACAATGTTTTCCGTATCATGGAACATTTTTTTTGCAGAACCTAAATATGCTTTGAGCTTTTTTTCAAAATCAGTTTCCAATCCATCAAATTCTTTCGCTAATTTTTCGATGTCCTTATAAATAAGAAACGGTTTTTGACGGTGTGCAAAATTTACTGAGTAAACAGGATTGAGTTCTTCTATTTCAAATGGCATCTGAATACCAATAGAATCAAAAAGTTCTTTAAATTCATAGCTCATGCTGAAAAATGATGGTCCCATATCAAATGTAAATCCATCCTGCTCTAAAGTATTTAGTCGGCCACCGGCTTGGTGATATTTTTCGACAATATCAATATCATAACCCTGATGCGACAAACGAAGTGCAGTAGCAAGACTGCCCAATCCTGAACCGATAAATAATACTTTTTTCCCCATGATAAGATGATAAGAAGTGTCAACAAACCTAATCAATAAAAGTTCAGTGCTACCTGAAAAATAATTGTTTGAAAACGAAAAGGTTTAATTAGTTTGTTTTCTGAAATGTCTTTTATTGAACAGAAGTAATCCGAATTCTTCCCCTTCTTCCTTGCCCATTTTTTTATGATGAACCTTATGTGCTTTTCTCATTGCCTGAAAGTAAGAGTTATCGATCTTGTCTAAAAATTTCCCACGACGGTGAATGAAAACATCATGCAGCAGAAAGTATGTGAATCCATATGTGGTAACTCCAACACCCATCCAGAAGCGATAGTCAAAATTGTCGTAACCAAAATACATAAGAACCATTGCAATACTTGCATAGAAAAGAAAAAAGAAATCATTGAGTTCAAAAGGCCCTTTATGTGGCTTATGATGTGACTCATGTAAAACCCATAAAAATCCATGCATTACGTATTTATGCGTTGTCCATGCAACACCTTCCATTGCTAAGAACGTCGCAATAAATGCAAAAATGTTGATTATTGTATTAGATTCCATTTTGCAAAATTAGTCATTTAATAATCTAAATTCGTTTTAAATAGTAATGATTAACAATCAAAAATTGAATTGGTTTTTGGAAGAAATTCACCCCAAATTGGATTGTTCGAAGAAATAGTGCTTCTATTGTCAAAATTTCACAAATTTGCTATTAATTATTAGTTAAAAAAATGTTGAAGGCCAAATTCGAGTCAGAAGGATTTCTTGTAATGAATGATTTTTATTCAGCTAAGCAATGCGATACATTGATCAATCGTGCACGAGAAATTTCAAAGCAATATAGTAATAAGGAAGGAATTTCGATTTTTCAGACTCATGAGCAATCGAAAACAACTGACGATTATTTTTTGTCTAGTGGAAATAATATTTCATTCTTTTTTGAGAAAGACGCCTTCGACAAAAATGAAAATTTAATTCATGGTGTAGAAAACTCGTTCAATAAGATCGGTCATGCATTGCATGATCTGGATGATACGTTCAACGAGTTTTCAAGAAGCCCAAAATTGAAAGAACTCTCAACTGAAATCGGTTTAGGCGATCATCATTTGATTCAATCAATGTTTATTTTCAAGCATGCAAAAATTGGGGGAGTCGTAGATGTTCATCAGGACTCAACCTTTTTATATACAGAACCTGATTCATGCATCGGATATTGGTTTGCTTTGGAAGATGCAGCAATTGAAAATGGATGCTTATGGGCAAAACCAGGAGGACATAGAACAACACTACGTTCCCGTTTCAAACGAAAGCCCGAAGGTGGAACTGAAATGGAAGTACTTGACAACACACCATTTTCACTCGAAGGAATGGTACCACTTGAAGTAAAGAAAGGAACATGCATTGTTCTGCACGGTCTACTGCCTCACTACAGTCTCCCAAACACCAGCGGCAAAGCCCGTCCTGCATACTCCATCCACACCATTGACCCATTAAAATTTTATCCGAAAGATAATTGGTTGCAGAGGGAGGAAGGGTTAGGGGTGAAGGGGTTTTGATTTATTTTTTCACTCATATATTAGGTTGTTTTTGCTGGATTATTATTTTTTCTTGCATTAAAAAATGTTTGATTTTGAAAAATTGCTTGTTTATAATAAAGCAAAGGAATTTAATGATCTCATTATCCTAGAAGTTCTCAATAAAAATAGTCTGGATAAGACTTACCGGGATCAGATTAAAAGAGCGTCACTTAGCATAGCTTTAAACATTGCTGAAGGAGCGAGTAGATTTAGTAATGCG
>JAYUWA010000562.1:0-3250 GCA_043753795.1 Bacteroidota bacterium
AATCATTTATCGCTTTTCAACACCCTTTTTCTTAATAACTTCCTCTAAAAATACCTGCTTTTTAACATATCAGGTCGAAATACCTGCAATGTGGGTTAAAACAACTTCGATAAATGCTTTTTTAATTTTCTATTTTTTTATCAGCTAAAGCAGAAGACTCTCAAGGTTAGCTGGAATGTTTTCTTCATTATTTAGAACTATAAGAAATATTTTTTGAATTTTCTGCCTTTCCTCATTTGATTGTTAATTGTAATAAAGATCAATTGTAATTATAACTATGCTTCTTCCACTATCGACCCTGAATGGATCGCACAATTTGTAAGAAAAAAATAAAAACGAACCAACCCGATTGGAATTATTCCTCACAAGGACTACTACCGACCCTGAAGGGGTCGCACATTTGTAGAAAAAGAAAGAAATAATGCCGACCCGACCCCGGAGGGGTCGCACATGATCTGCCGAAACCATGATTAAATGCAATTATGAAGAATAATTTTTACATTAACCATACCCCAAAATTCTAGGATTCTTCGATGATTTATCTAGAATTTCAATTTTCGACAAAATAAATTGAAAATTATTTAATTGAAAATAAACACATTAACACACTTTTTGCAATATATTTAGTACTATGTATTGCATAATACCTTTCTATGAACGTATCTTTGTATCACACAACAGAAGGTAATACATAGTTCTAAATAATTACACGCCAAAATCTCACCCAATGAAAACAAAATTATTTTTCGCAGCAATCCTGCTTACGATAACAGGATACGCTTTTGCAAGTAGCAGTTCTTCTGAACTCACGACTGACTTGAGAACCTTCAACAATTTTTCAGGCCTTATTGTCAACACACCGGCTAATGTGATCTTATCTCAGGGCGAAACAAATTCGATCCGAATCGAAGGGGAGAAGACCACGGTAAAAGAAATCACTACGAAAATTGAAAATGGTTCTTTGATCATCAACGGACATAACAATCACGCAGTAACAATTCATGTAACAGTTCAGGACATTAGTCTGGTCGAAGTTAATGGTGATGCAAAGGTCTATGCAAATGGACCGATCAACTCAGACATCCTACTACTGAAAGTCAATGGAACCGGAAGCATCAAAATGGATGTAAGAACACTGACAGTCGGAATGATCGTCAAAGGAAATGGAAAGATCATCGTTTCCGGCAGCACAGGTGATAGTTTCTCTCGTGTTATTGGACAAGGTAATATCTATGCAGACAACCTTGATGCAAACAGAAGCGAAAAAATTGCAAATGTTCCTGCGCTCGACAAAGGCACATCAATAGTTCAATAAGGAATAGCTGAATAAAAAGTAACAGAATCATATAAAAGTGGGAGACCTTCAAAGTCGCATTCAAATTACGAATTACGATTCTCGATTAAAAAGTTCCACTCACCACTTACTACTTACAACTTACAAAAAAAAGAAAAGCAATGGGCAGTAACCTTGAAAATTCACAAGCTCAGATGCGTAAAGGAGTACTGGAGTTTTGTATTTTGTCGATCCTGGAGAAGGAAGAAATTTATCCCTCCGATATTATCGCCAAAATGAAAGTCTCAAAGTTGATCGTCGTGGAGGGTACTTTGTATCCATTATTGACCCGATTGAAAAACGGCGGCCTACTTCAGTACAGATGGATAGAGAGCAAATCCGGACCGCCACGCAAATATTATTCATTAACCCCGTTAGGGACAAAATTTTTAGAAGAACTTCGTTCAACCTGGAAAGAACTCGTTGAAGCTGTTAACCTGACCACACAAAAACCTGATCATCATGAATAAGACTGTAACAGTAAATATCGGTGGAATAGTTTTCCATATCGATGAAAACGCTTACGAAAGATTCAAAGCGTACCTGGAATCGATCCGACTGCATTTCACAACAGCAGAAGGCAGAGACGAAATCATGCAGGACATCGAATCCCGCATCGCTGAAATGTTTCAGGAGAAAGTAAAAGACAGTAAGCAGGTGATCACTTTAGCAGATGTGGAAGAAGTTACATTGCTGATGGGACGTCCTGAACAATTCAATGACTCTGATTCTTCAACAGAAGAAAAGCAAGAACCTGTAATTGAAGGAAAGATCCAAAAAAGACTTTACAGAAATCCGGATGAGAAAATAGTTGGCGGTGTCTGTTCAGGAATCGCAGCTTACTTCGATATCGATCCTGTATGGATCCGATTGATCTTTGCAGGTGCAATTGTCTTCTTTGGTTCAGGATTCTTATTATACATCATTCTATGGATCATTATCCCGCAAGCAGATTCATCTGTTGAAAAACTGAAGATGCGAGGTGAACCTGTGAATGTCTCTAGTATAGAAAAGAATATTCAAGAAGGAAGAGAAACTAAAGGTGACAATTTTGTAAGTCGTTTCTTCGATGGACTTGGAACACTCTTCAAATATTTGTTCTTATTCCTTGGCAAGCTAATCGCAGTATTCTTCTTATTTATAGGATTAGTAATAGGTATAGCGCTGTTCTTTTCGATTCTTGCATTGTTCAGATTCCCCGGAACAGAAATTCCTGAATTCTTAAGACATGTATTTCCTGACGGATTTCAATTTGGACTTACATTCATTTGCTCAATCGTATTAGTTGCTGTTCCGTTTCTGATGCTTGCCTATTCAGGTGCGAGAATGTTGTTCAACATCCGTAAGTCATCACGAATAGTCAACTTCACTGCTCTGGGAATATGGCTGGTCGCCCTTGTAACATGTATAATTATGGGGATCAGTATAGGTAGTGAATTTGCTGATAGTTCAAGTGTTCGTCATACGATACCGGTTAGTCAACCTGTCTCCCGAACTATGCGATTAGAAATGGAAAATAAATCCGATTCCCATACAGGCGAGAAAAAATACTATGATCGGTGGGGAAATGATGACTGGAATGGAAATTTCTTCCTGAAGATGAAAGATGGCCAGTTACAATCCAGTGATATCCATCTTGATGTAGTAAAAAGTCCAAACGACTCATTTCAACTGGTGCAGATAATGTATGCACATGGATCATCGAATAAAGAGGCCTCTGAAAGAGCCACACATATTTCATATTCATTATCGCAGTTTGATTCTGTCATGAAATTCAACAACCGGTTTGTCATCGATAAGGATGAGAAGTACCGAGGACAAAAAGTTCAGCTACTTCTAAAAGTTCCTGTAGGTGGTTCGGTGTATCTTGATCACTCATTGGATGATTTCATCTATGACATCGACAACATTCAGAAT
>JAYUWA010000563.1:0-3232 GCA_043753795.1 Bacteroidota bacterium
ACATGCGATGCTACTGCATGAAAGAATGTCGGATGCTCCAGGTAAACCAAACCGTGTCGAGTACATGTATCTTTTACGATCACACTCAGATTCGGATAATGGATATGAGAGATCTTCGGGAACAAATGATGTTCAACCTGCTGATTCAATCCGCCTGTTAAGAATGAAAGTAATTTGCTCCGTGATCCAAAGTTGGAAGTAGTTCTTACCTGATGTACTGCCCAGTCATTTTCTAGAACCGGTGTATTTGTCGGATCAACAAAATGTGTGTCTTCAACAGCGTGAGCTAATTGAAATACAGTACTAATGTATAAACCTGTAGTAAATAAGAATACACTATAACCAACTATGAATTTTGTAAATCCAACCATTTCAATCGGAAGAACTACAAAGAATCCTGCATAAATTATTTTCGTCAACCAGAATCCAAGATGCGTTTTGAAATCGAACTTTATTCCTGTTTTAGAAGAAACCGTCTTTCTGAAATATTTTACTAAATCAAGAATGAAGATCCAAAGGAAGTAAGTTAATCCGTAAACAATGAACCAATATAAGAATTGAAATCTGTGAAAGAAATACTTCTTGTGTGATTCACATAAACGCAACAATGGTTCTGTAGCAATATCATCATCATGGCCGTCGATATTCGTGAAGGTATGATGGATCATATTGTGCTTGATGTTCCACAGATATGATGAACCACCAAGCATATTCAAAGTCAAGGCAGCAAGTTTATTTACTGTCTTATTTGGAGAATAACTTCCATGACCACCATCGTGCATTACATTAAAACCAATTCCTGCTGTCAGCAATCCAAACAATACACACAATAATACCGCAACCCAATTTGAAGGAGTAAGGAATACTAACGTGATATATACTGTTAGGAAAGACAACATGTAGAAAGCTGTCTTTAAGTAAAGTTTACCGTTTCCTGTCGGATCAATTTTCTTTTCTGCAAAATATGCATCTACTCTGCTCCGAAGATCAGTGTAGAATTCCGATGCATTTCCGTTGAATTTTATACTTGCCATTGATTAGAGGGATTTTTTAGTTTGGTAAAGGTCACAATTATATCTTAATTTAACGAGTCAATTTGGATATAATTTGAACACCGTTAAGTTAAAACTTTGATTACCATTTCTTCTTTTTTCCGGTGTCAGGGCGCTTTTCTCTGTCAGAACCACCTGATTCCGGACGACTTCCTGAAGCCGGACGACCTTCGCCCCAGCCACGAGACGATTTCTCACCAGTACTGCTGCTTCTGCCTTTATATCCACCACCAGATGAAGAATCACGACTTCCTTTGTAGCCTCCACCTTCGCTGCTGCCACCACGATCTCCACCGTAACCACCACCCGAAGGTTTTCTGTCTTTGTAACTTGGACGACCCATTCCACCACCGCCGCCATAGCTTCTTCCGCCACTGCTAGGTTTCCGTGTTTCATTCGAAGAAACTTCAATCCTTACTTTTCTTCCCTGATAAACTTCGCCCGGGAATGTTTCCATTGCATGGCTCAATTCTTTTTCAGGAAGATCGATAAATGAGTAAACACCTTTTACATCAATTCTGCCAATTAAAGTATCACTGATGTTCAAGATCTCACTTACATATTTCTTCATTGAATTTTCGCTCAATCCATCCATTGAACCCAGGTTGATAAATAACCTTGGACCTGATGAACGATATCCGCCTGAACTTTTTCCCTGATGCGCAAGATCGACATTCAGATCCGGTGCATTCCGGTAAGAGTCAAGGAAACGATTGAATTCAATACTTACAATTCTTTTTAACAATTCATCTTTAGAAAGATCTTTCAATTCTTCAAAAGCAGGAGCAAGGAATTTTGCAATTCCGGCTTCATTAACTTTTACAGTATGAATTTTCTTGATAAGATTCATTAATTGTTGTTCACAGATCTCAACAGCATCAGGAATTTTTCCTAAATGAAATTTCGTACCGATTTTTTTTTCAATTGTACGGATCTTGTCCATTTCACGAACATTCACCAATGAAATTGAAATTCCTGATTTACCTGCACGAGCGGTACGGCCACTTCTATGAGTGTAGCTTTCAACTTCATCAGGTAAATTATAATGAATTACGTGAGTAATATCATTCACATCAATTCCACGTGCTGCAACATCTGTTGCAACAAGCACATCCAGATTTTTAGTTCTGTATCGCGCCATTACTTTATCACGTTGGGCTTGTGTTAAGTCACCGTGAAGTGCATCAGAATTGTATCCGTCTTTCGCAAGACTTTCAGCAATTCTTTGAGTATCGATTTTTGTTCTGCAGAAAATAATTCCGAAAATCTCCGGAACAGAATCTAAAATTCTTTTTAATGCATTGTAACGATCACGTTCGTGAACAGCATAATAATGATGTTCAATGTTTGAAGCACCATCGTTCTTGCGACCGATAGTAAGTTCAAACGGATTTTTCATGTAGCGACTTGCAATCGTGCGTACTTCCTGTGGCATTGTAGCAGAGAATAACCATACACGACGTTCTTCAGGAAGGTGAGAAAGAATCTCGTCGATATCTTCCTTGAAACCCATGTTCAGCATTTCATCTGCTTCATCAAGGATCACATACCGGATCTCGCGCATATCGATGGCACCACGGTTGATCAAGTCGAGTAAACGACCAGGTGTGGCAACAACGATCTGTGAGCCTTTTTTAATCTGGCGGATCTGTTGAACAATGTTTGCACCTCCATAGACCGGAGTAATGTTGGCTGCACGGTGAAACTTACCGTATTTAGCTAAATCGTTTGCTATCTGCACACACAGTTCCCGTGTCGGTGCTAAGATAAGAGCCTGCGTGGTTGGAATACGCAGGTCGGTGAGTTCAAGAATGGGAAGGCCAAACGCAGCTGTTTTTCCGGTACCTGTCTGAGCAAGTCCGATAAAATCCGTCTCATCGGCCAATAATTTTGGTATGGCCTGTTGCTGAATTGGAGTAGGTTCAATGAATCCTAACTCTTGGATGGCTTTCAAAACATTCTCGCCAACTCCTAATTCTGAGAAAGAAAGCATTTTTTGAATATTAAGCCGCAAAGGTACTCTTTTTTTTGCCAATAGCTAGGGAGGCACTCTTAATAGCTGCTATCTAATTTATAGTTAGGTAGTTAGTTCAAGGTTTTCGGATTTCAAGACGTAGAATTTAACACAAGAACACAAGTTCACAATAAGAGCACGGAATTTAAGTACCTAATTCCGTGCT
>JAYUWA010000564.1:0-9813 GCA_043753795.1 Bacteroidota bacterium
CCAACCATATCGAATTGACTGGCGAATTCTTGGTAATTTTTGAAATCTGTTTAGTCAGAAATCTCCCAAACTGCCGACCTCGAAGAGGTCGCATATTTGTAGCAAGCACAAAGCCCCGACCAACCCGACCTCGGAGAGGACGCACATGATTCTTTGTTAATTATACGTCATCTTCAAGCTTGTTAAAATTTTCCGGACAACTGACCCTGGAAGGGTCACATGTTGGTAGAAAAAAGGATCCCCCCACGAACCCGACCTCGGAGAGGTCGCACATGATAACGAAATAATTTTCATCAATGAATTTTTGAAATCGAAATTTCCAGGAAATTTAAATTTCATTTTGTAAAAGTGTTGAATGACAAAAGAGGATATTTTTGGAGCCTCCGTCAAGCAGGAATATTTTGCAATATCTTTCCGTTTGGTAGAATTAAATAAAATTGACTAAATTGTAAAACATTACATGAAAAATATCCCTGTATTTTTTTTCTTGCTATTTTTTGCAATGAAGTCTTCCTCTCAGCAGATAATCTGGGAAAAATCAATTGGTGGGTCATCAGCAGATATTGGCTATTCGTTGCTTGATGCAAATGGAAAAATAATTGGTTTGGGATCGACAAGCTCAAGAGATTTTGATGTTGTGGGTTTACATGCTACGCCAACGCCATTTGAGGACTTCTGGTTATTTCAAATTGATAGTTTTGGCAATTTATTTAATCAAAGATGTATTGGTGGAAGTTTTACTGATGAAGGAAAAAAAATAATTAAAACCAATGATGGGGGCTATATGATGACTGGTTTTGCTTCTTCCGGTGATGGCGATATTGCCGGTAGTGGAACCGTTAGACAAAAAGATTATTGGCTTGCAAAAACTGATTCAACATTTAATATTGAATGGGGAAGATTAATAGGAGGAGGATTAAGTGATTTGGCAAAATCAATAATTCAAACTAGTGATTCCGGATTTTTAATAGTTGGATCGAGTTATAATTTTGGCGGTTACGTTTTATCACATTATGGGTCTAGTAATTACCCTGACATTTTTATTGCAAAAGTATCAAAATCCGGAATTTTTGAATGGGGAAAAACACTAGGTGGGTCTCTTAATGACACAGGTATAGATGTGGCTCAAACAAGTGATAATGGATATGTTGTTCTTGGAATGAGCATTTCTCGTGATTATGATATTCCTTCTTCTTCGGTGGGTGAAATAGTGTTTTTTAAATTGGATTCAATTGGAAATATTCAATTTGTCAAAACATATGGAGGAACAAATGGAGAAACAGTATCCAATTTAATAAAAGAAGATGATGGTAGTTTTGTAATAATTGGTAGTACTGGTTCAGGTGATGGTGATGTTGTTGGTTATATCGGTTTGGTTGATATCTGGGTTCTAAAAGTAAACAATCTCGGTGATATAATTTGGCAAAAGTGTTTAGGTTCTCATGGCTGGGAAGAAACTACTACAGCAATTAAAACGAACGATAATGGATATTTAATCGGAGCTACATCATTTTGGGGTGATAGTATTATTCAGAATTATTCAAACTTTGAAGATTGTTGGCTCGTCAAAATAGACAGTATCGGAAATTATCAATGGAGTAAAATATTTGGAGGAAGCCACGATGACAATGTTCATTCAATTATTCAAGTTTCTGACCATGATTATGTTTTTACCGGAAGTACAGAATCATATGATTTTGACGTATCAAATTGTTATGGAATTCCAAATTGCTATGAAGATGTTTGGATTGTTAAGTTATCAGATGGTTTTAATAAAGTGAATGATGATTTAAATTTTTTAAGTGATTTGAGCGCATTCTATGACAAAAATAATTTAGTTATCCGTTTCATAAGTAAAAATAATGTAAAATCAACCTTTAGAGTTTTAGACTTATTGGGAAATACAATTTTGTCAAGAAATGTAGATTGCAATCAAGGTTTAAATTTATTATCAATACCATTTGATGCTTCTACAGGATTATACATTTTGAATTTGACTACCAATAATTCAAAACAATCGATTAAACTTTTTATTAATTGATAAGATCTTAGGCATTCACAAAAGATGCTTGAGTTGAAAACCCCATTCTCAGAGAAAAAGTGTTTTTTTAGATGTCCAATTATTTTTGATTGTCCCTTCCTGTTAAAAACCTCCCCCACAACTTCTCCCATCAAACGATAAACATCCCAATCATTCTCGTTTCTTTACCAAACCAAAATGACACAGGAACAATCCACATTCATCCAACTCCTAAAATCCGGCGACCGTAAAGCGATTGCACGGGCGATTACTGTTGTTGAGAATGAACTACCGGGATGGGAAACTATTCTTCAGGGGTTGTCACCTGCAAAAATTCCTGTTGTCGGAATTACCGGACCGCCGGGTGCTGGAAAAAGTACACTGATCAATTCTTTATTACGTGAGTTGACGCAGATGGGAAAGAATGTTGCCATCGTTGCTGTCGATCCAACTTCGCCATTCAACTACGGATCATTGTTAGGTGATCGTTTGCGGATGGCGGAACATTTCAACAACAACAACGTATTCATTCGCTCATTGGCTACTCGAGGTTCGCTCGGTGGTTTGTCTGAAAAGATAATTGAAATAACAGATGTACTGCGTTCATCGAATTTCGATATGGTCATCGTCGAAACAGTTGGCGTCGGACAATCGGAAGTGGAGATAGCAGGACTAGCTGATACAACTGTTGTTGTTGTCGTACCGGAATCGGGCGATGAAGTACAAGGATTGAAATCCGGCATAATGGAGATCGCCGATATCTTCGTTGTCAACAAAGCCGACCGTCAAGGTGCCGATACTTTAGTTAATAGTCTGAAGCAACTCATGCATCATTCCATGACGGAAGGTTGGACCATACCCGTTCTGAAAACAATTGCTTCGCAATCCGATGGAGTTCATGAACTCATCGAACAAATCGAAAAGCATTTTAAATCAGAAGGTTATAATGAAAAAAAGATCTTTCTGTTAACAGAAAAGGTCATGCATCTGATCCGCAGAAACCGAATGAAAGATGTTAATAAAGAACAAATCAAAGAACAAATAACTAAAGCAGCCCAAAAAGCTGATTTTAACCTGTATTTGTTTACTAATCAATTAATGCAGAACCACTAAAGAGATGCTGTTGGATTTCCAAAATAATTGTAAATTGACTCGCTTTTTAAACCGTATGGATTTCCAGTTACACTCCGGTAAAATCTACCGATACATCTTTATTGCTCTGATTTCATTGATCACATCAATGAAATCTTATGCACAGATTCCTGTCTTCTTCGATGATTTCGGAACTACAACAGGAATATGCGATTCATTTAATCTCGCCGCAGGATTTAACAGTCCTGTTTCTGCAGGTATTTGGAATGTTAATCCAATTGGCGGACAAGGACCCAATGCAAATGAATGGTTTATCAGTTCTACTGAACCCGGAAAACAAGCCGGACTTTGTTCAGAAAAAGGTTGTAAAACTGATCCTTCCGAAACAAAACGTACACTTCACATTGCAAATGTTCCCGGCTCAGAAAATGCTTCCGGTGCAGCAGTAAATTGTCCGGCAGGTGATTGCGGTGCAGTATATGATCCGGGTGGATTTTTGCAAACAACCCCAACTGAAAAACGAGTAGAATCGCCTGTCATCAATTGCCTTGGCGTTTCCGATCTCAAACTTGGTTTCAATTATATACTCGGTGAACTCGATGGCGAATTAACAAATAACGATAATTGTTTTGTCGAATATTTCAACGGTTCTACATGGACAACCTTAGCTGAACTACCGAAAACAGTGAAGTGTCTTGCAGATACTAATTTCGCTACCTGGACAAATTATACGATTTCATTACCGGCATCAGCTGATAATAATCCTCTTGTTCAGATCGGTTTCCGCTGGAAGAATCAAGGTCTGGGTGTTGGTGTTAGCGGTCCTTCTGTTGCAATCGATAGTATCATTGTAATAAGTCTTGATGTTCCTATTGCTGACTTCACCGCTTCCGATACTGTCATCTGTGCAGGTGATACTGTAAATTTTTATGCAGACACTACTACGTTTGCAACATCATACAACTGGACTTTCATTGGTGGAACTCCGGGTGCATCTTCTGCGCAAAATCCAACGAACATCGTATTTCAAAATCCCGGAACTTATTCGGTAATGCTTGTAGTGAGTAGTCCTGCCGGTGCTGATACAATGCAGAAATTTAATTACATCGTTGCAAATGCATGTACACCGCCAAATCCTGATTTCGTTGCCAGCGATTCTTTGATCTGCGAAAGAGATTGTATCACATTCACCGATCTTTCTACAGGCGGAGCAACAACATGGGCATGGTCTTTTCCGGGTGGAGTTCCTTCAACAAGTACTTCTCCAAACCCAAGTGTATGTTATAGTGCACCGGGTTTATACGACGTAACACTTACTGCAGGCAATCAATATGGAACTGCATCTTTTACTAAGACTGCATATATAAGAGCCGACACTTGTCCGTTGCCCGAAGCTGATTTCATTGCTCCGGTACAAATGGCGTGTTCGAATACACCTTTCTCTTTTCAGGGACAAATTATAGCAGGCGGACCGTTCACTTCATGGTCATGGTCTTTCCCGGGTGCTGTTCCTGATACTTCTTCATTGCAAAATCCTACCGGTATTTTATATACAGCTGACGGATTATACGATGTACAATTGATCGTTACAAATCAATATGGTTCTGATACGATCATTCAATATTCATTCATCCGAATTGAAAGTGTTCCAACAGCTTTTGTTGGACCTGATACTTCTATGTTCTGGGGCAGTTCGTATCAATTGTCTGCCGGTGGCGGTGTAACTTATAGCTGGTCACCTGCACTTGGATTAGACAGCGCTACTTCACCAAATCCTATTGCCTCGCCGCTTGAAACAACTGTATACGTAGTCACAATTTCTGATGGCTTCGGATGCTTTACAACACGTCAGGTTGTAATAACAATATTACATAATAACGATTACTTTGTCCCTACTGCATTCTCTCCGAATGGTGATGGCCGTAATGATTATCTTTTCCTTCGTGGAAATAATCTTTATGGTATCCGTTTTTCGATCTATGATAGATGGGGTGAAAAAGTATTTGAAACAACTAATCAATCTGTTGGTTGGGATGGTACTTATAAAGGCAAGGATCTGAATCCGGGCGTCTTTACTTATGTGTTCACTATCAACTTTGATGATGAATCCTCAGTAAGTAAGACGGGAAGTGTAACTTTAATTCGATAAGCAAGTAATAAATTTTTCAATGCGAAAAATTTCACCAATTAAGAAAATATCTCTTGTGCTGATTGCTTTTGCAATGCAGTTTGCAACTCCTTTGTATGCACAGGACGTACATTTCTCGCAGTTTTATAACGCTCCTTTAGTTGTAAATCCTGCGCTAACAGGTGTGTTCGACGGAAAATTCAGACTGAGCAATATTTACAGAAGTCAGTGGTCCGGATTAGGCAATGGCTATAAAACTATTCACTTTTCTGCCGATGCACCTATCGGTAAAGGAACGCTTGGAAGTAATTTCTTTGGTATAGGCTTATTGGTAAATCAGGATAAAGCTGGTGAAGCCGGATATCAGTCAACTTTATTCCAGGGTTCATTATCTTACACGCAAGGCTTGACTGATCAAGGTGATCAGTTTTTCACGATCGGTTTTCAGACTGGTCTCAATCAGCAATCACTCGATCTTACAAAAGCTACGTGGGATGAACAATGGAACGGCGATAGCTTTGATCCGCTAACGCTGACAGGCGAAAGCATTCAACTGCAAACATTCTCCTATCTTGATTTCAATGCCGGTGTGAATTACTATTATGTGCCTGACGGTTCAAACTTCTTTAACATCGGAGCATCAATGGCACATATCGGTAGTCCGAATGTGAGCTTCTTCTTGAAACAAGATGCTCCATTAAACAGAAAGATCACCGTTCACTCAAGTGGGGAAATAAGTCTGGACAGAGAACAATACATGTGGATCTTGCCAAAAGCGATCTTCATGTCTCAGGGTCCACAAAAAGAATTAATGTTCGGTGGTTTATTCAAAAATAAAATTCAGTTCAAATCGCGTTATACAAATTATCAGAAAGAAGCCTATTTCTATCTCGGCGGTTTCTATCGCTGGAATGATGCAGTGAATGTGGTTGCCCGTTTCGAATATAATTCTGTCGGACTTGGCTTGAGTTATGACTCTAACGTTTCTTCTCTTTCAAATTCTGCTGCTTCAACAAGCGCAATTGAAATCAACTTTACGTATGTTAGTCTGATCAAACTTGGACAACGTGCAAGGCATTATAATAGAATGCCGAAGTTCTTCTAGTCCTTAAAAAAAAATTAACACTTAGGGCACTAAGTTCACAATAAGAACACGGAATTCTTAGTGGTCTTGTTGTGAACTTAGTGCCCTAAGTGTTTAAAAAATTACTTGTAGCCCCTTTCCAATATAAAACCCCCTGACAAGACCCCCAATTCCGCATTCCGAATTCCGCATTCCAAAACTATTCATGAAAATAAACCCTTTTCACCCTCTGCGAAACATTCACTAATATCTCATACGGTATCGTCCCCGTAGCTTTTGCCATTTCAGTAACCGGATAATCAGTTCCGAAGACGATCACTTCATCACCTTCCTTCGCCGGTATATCTGTTATATCAAGCATACACATATCCATACAAACATTCCCAACGATCGGCGCAAGCTTTCCATTCACCAGCATTTTACCGACACCATTACTCAATCGCCTATTGATGCCATCTGCATAACCAATTGCAACCGTTGCAATGATTGTATCACGTTTCAATTTTCCTTTTCGAGAATATCCTATCGTTTCATTAGATGCAACATTTTTTATCTGCGAAATAGTTGTCTTCAAAGTCGCCGCTTGTTGCAAATGATTCTGCTCATTCGGCGTAGCCGCAAATCCATACATACCGATTCCCAATCTCACCATTTCATATTGTGCTTCACTGAAGCGGAGGATACCCGATGAATTCAGAATGTGACGCATGATCGGATAATTAAAACTTTTCATGATCGCATCGCTCATCTTTTTGAAACGATCGACCTGGAGTTTTGTAAATCCATCGTGCTCGGCTTCATCACTACCTGCCAGGTGACTGAAAATAGATTGAATGTGTAAATGTTTGTTGTTGTTCAGACGAACAACTAATTCGTTGATCTCTCTTTCTTCAAAACCCAGTCGATGCATTCCAGTATCCAGTTTCAAATGGATCTTGAAAGGCTCACCAACATGTTTCTTCAATACTTCCGATAGTTGATTAAGCTGACGGAAATTATAGATCTCCGGCTCCAGACGATATTTCATCATCATTTCGAAATTCATCACCTCAGGATTCATCACCATGATTGGTAGTGTGATTCCTGTTTTTCTAAGATCAACTCCTTCATCGGAATATGCTACAGCGAGATAATCAACATGATGGAATTGTAAAATATTCGCTACTTCAAAACTTCCGCTGCCATACGATGTTGCTTTTACCATAGCCATGATCTTTGTCTGCGGCTTCAGTCTCGAACGATAATAATTCAGATTGTGAATAATAGAATTCAGGTTGATCTCTAATACTGTTTCATGCGCTTTTTGCTGAAGAACTTTGGAGATCTTTTCAAAGCCGAAAAGTCTGGCTCCTTTCAACAAAATTGTTTCATCACGAAAATCGCCCGGACTAAAATCACGGAGGAAATCGTCGGTCGAACGGAAAAACTTTTTCGACATGGAAAAATATTTTTCCTGTCTGGAAATTGCCGGACCAATTCCTATCAATGAGTGTATACCCTTTGCCTGTAAAAGATCGGCAACTTCTTTGTAGAGATTCTCTTCGTTCTTTCCGCTTTGTAGAATGTCAGAAAGAATTAATGTTTTAGTGTCGTGTTGTTTCTGCTGATTCAGAAAGTCCAGTGCAATTGTCAATGAACCAATATCAGAGTTGTAGCTGTCATTGATCACTGAACAATTATTGATTCCGGTTTTCATTTCCAGGCGCATTGCTACCGGACTCAGCATGTGCATCCGTTCCATGATAACTTCCTGATCGAAACCCATCACAAGCATCAGCGACCAGCAGTGAATAGCATTTTCTATCGATGCATCATCAGTAAACGGAATGGTAATATTGATGAATTCGTTTTTATAAACAGCCTGAATCTCTGTATCGTCATTGCTTTTTGTTACACGACCGACTTGTAAGTCTGCGCGCGATTTCCTTGAGCATGTAAAAATCAGAATGTCTTTTTCTTTGAAAGGAAATGTTGCAATACTTTCATGGATAGTAGTATAATCTTTATTGTAGATCAGTGTTTTTACTCCGGGAAAAAGTTCCAGCTTTTCATGAACTTTTTCTGCTTCACTCTTGAAATTTTCGTCGTGAGCAGAACCGATATTTGTAAAAATTCCAATCGTTGGAAGAATGATCGCTTCTAGCTTTTTCATTTCACCGGGCATAGAAATTCCCGCTTCGAAAATTCCGAGTTGATGTTCTTCCTGCATTTCCCAGACAGATAATGGCACTCCTATCTGTGAGTTATACGACTTAGGACTTCTGACAATATTCAGATCCGCACGAAGTAATTGGTAGAGCCATTCTTTAATGATCGTCTTTCCATTACTTCCTGTGATACCAATTACGTTATATGAAAAATCCAGACGGTGATGAGCAGTCAATTGCTGCATTGCTTTCAAAGCTTCATCAACAACAACAAAATTTGCTTTTAGTTCTTTGAAATCATCAGTGAATTCGCTTACTATAAAATTGCGTACACCCTGATTGAAAAGATCAGCAATAAATCTGTGACCATCGTGACGTTCACCTTTTATTGCAAAAAATAATGCACTCTCTGCAACGAGAACTCTGCGACTGTCAGTAAGAAGATTACGGATTACGGATTGCCCGGGACAGTTCAGATTTAGCTGTCCGCCTGTAACCACTGCAATCTGATCGATGCTATAAGTGGTCTCGCTCATTAATGATTCTCTTTTCTTTCCTGATTAAAACAATGACGACAAAGCGGCACATAACTTTCCTGTTCTCCCAATAATATTCTTGATTGTCCTGCAACTGTCCGGTGCGAATAATTTGCCAACTCACCGCACTTCATGCAAATTGCATGAACCTTTGTCACATACTCAGCGATAGAAAGCAGAGTAGGGATAGGGCCAAATGGTTTCCCAAGAAAATCCATATCAAGTCCGGCAATTATTACACGAACTCCTCTATTTGCTAAAACCTGACAAACACCCGGTAACTCATCATCAAAAAACTGCGCCTCGTCGATGCCAATTACATCGACATCATTTGCCAGTAATAAGATCGCTGCTGCTGAATCTACCGGCGACGATTGAATGGAATTTGAATCATGCGAAACAACATTTACTTCGTCATAACGAGTATCAATTCTCGGTTTAAAGATCTCGACCTTCTGTTTGGCAATTTTTGCACGTTTTAGCCTACGGATCAATTCCTCCGTTTTCCCCGAAAACATTGACCCACAAACCACTTCAATATGGCCCTTTCGGACTTCACGGGCGTATAGGGATTCGAGGAACATATATGGTTTTTAGGAGCCGTAAACGTACGAAATTAAGGTCAAAGGTCAAAGGTCAAGGGTCAAAGGTCAAAGGCACTAGTGTCCGATATAAAGATTTTCATTTGAAAGTAATTTCCTAAATTCAAGCCATTGACTTTCAATTTTTCTTTTTTTGTTTGGCCAAAAAAAGAAACAAAAAAAGGCCCCCACGCGCACCAAATCATTTGAAATCTTCGATTATTG
>JAYUWA010000565.1:0-9807 GCA_043753795.1 Bacteroidota bacterium
TGCGAAGAAAATTCCCTTAAAATTAAAGTTAAATTTTCTTCGCAAAAAATTCACACATTACCACTTATAAGTCGGTCCCCGAGCGAAGTCGAGGGGCAAGACCTAAGAAGCCAACTTTGAACTTTGAACTTTTAACAAATAAAAAATTACTTTACAGAACTAGTGTCGGTATTAGTCGCTCCCAGATTAAAAATATTCGCATCCGACTCATTGATCGTCTCTTTGTTCATGGCTACTTTCCATTTACCATTTTCTTTTTGGAGATTGAAGATCATCTCTTTTGGACGACCATCAACCTTTACGATTACTTTGGCTTCGTCGCCGGTGATGGATTCATCAACGACATCAAATTTGGCTTCTGCCATAAATGGCTCTGCTCCCATTTTCTTGAAACCACTCATCATATTTAAAAGCCGGTCAGTGTCAGCGGTTCCAAAAGTTTTAGCTTCATCATAATCCGCTTTTGCAATTGCTGCAAGAAATTTTTCAGTGATAGAAGAAGGCGAATCACTTTTTCCACAAGCAAAAAGTAAAACAACAATAGCGAGTACCGGAATGAAACGTGATAATTTTAGCATATCAATAAGTATGAGAGTAGATTAAACGAGTTTGAGGATTTAGGTATAAATTGTCGCAGGCAACATAATCAATACCGTTTCCATGTGACAAATTTATGAATTTTTTATTTCCATTGGCTGCTGTCAGAACTTTATACACTAATTCTGTACAGTACATTTGTTGATCCGAGTTCAGCTCGAAATCGTTATCAAATGAAATTCCTTTCGAAAAGAAATCCATAATTACAAAATCAATTTTCAGCGGATTAACTCCCGAACGGTAAACAGCAAATGAAGAATTATCTGCTTTATTACAAAATGACACCAACGGCTCAAGACGAATTTTATCGCTCCGCTTCCCTTCTGCTGCCATTATGTGACAAACATATGGTTCGCCATTTCTGATAACGATCATGCCGGCATGTGAATAGTGCTTGTCAGTCTGCGAGAATGAACGCAGCGCATGAGAGACGAAACTTTTCCCTTCACGAAGTACAATATCACCAGACATAAAATTTTCCACAGGAATATTGAGTCCGGGTGTTTTAATACTTGCCTCTGATCTGTTAAACAAAGACAGTTCCGAGATCGAACAAAAACTGATTGTCGCGAAAACAAGTGTTATCAAAAGGTAATTTCCGAATTTGCTCATCTTACATTCTTTCAGGAACTGTGATTCCAATCATTGCCATACATTTTGAAATAATAAGTGATGTCATTTCACTCAAATGCAATCGGAATGAAGTCGTTTCTTTTTGTTCAGTATCTACAACTATATGTTCGTGATAGAAGTGATTATATGCTTTTGCAAGATCATACGAATAACCTGCAACTAATGCAGGATTGTATGCATCAGAAGCAGCCTTTATAATTGCAGGATATTGATAGATCAGTTTGATCAATAGTTTTTCTTCTTTGGAAGGATCATGTGCAGCGAATTTATCGTTCGCCAATTTCATGGCGCCGCCTTTACGCAGAACAGAACGGATCCTTGCATAAGTGTAACTGATGAAAGGGCCGGTGTTACCATTCATATCAATACTCTCAGCCGGATTGAATAACATTCGTTTCTTCGGATCAACTTTGAGGATAAAATATTTCAGCGCAGACATTCCGAGATTGTGATAGAGTTCTTTTGCTTCAGGCGAATCAAAATCATCAAGTTTCCCTTGGGCTTTTGTTGCCATCTCTGCTTCTTCTACGATTTCTTTTATCATATCATCAGCATCTACCACAGTACCTTCACGTGATTTCATTTTACCGGAAGGCAAATCGACCATTCCATAAGAAAGATGGAACAATTCAACATTGTCAAGTTTCATCCGGTTTTCAATGATCTTCTTCAACACTTTAAAATGGTAGTCTTGTTCATTACCTACGACGTAGATCAACTTTTCCAGTCCGGGAAAATCCTTAAAACGCAAAAGAGCTGTTCCTAGATCCTGAGTGATATAAACGCTTGTTCCATCACTTCTCAGCAGGACTTTTTTATCGAGTCCATCATCAGTAAGATCAACCCAGATGGAATTATCAGCTTCCTTAATAAAAATATTATCCTTTACACCATTCTCTACGATCTCTTTTCCTTTCAGATAAGTCTCACTTTCATAATAGATCTTATCGAAAGTAACACCAAGTTTTTTATACGTTACAGCAAATCCTGAATAGACCCAGTCGTTCATTTTTTTCCAAAGTGCGCGAGTTTCCGGATCATTTGCTTCCCACTTACGCAGCATTTCCTGGATCTCTAAATGTAACGGAGCTTTTCTTTCTGCTTCCTCTTTAGACAAGCCGTCCTTTTCCAGTTCTTCTATCTGTGCTTTATATTTTTTGTCATAGAGTACATAATACTTTCCGACAAAATGATCACCTTTCATATTCGTCGATTCCGGCGTTTCACCATTACCGAATTTCATCCAGGCAAGCATTGATTTACAAATGTGAATTCCGCGATCGTTTACCAGATTTACCATGATAACTTCATGTCCACCTGCTTTCAGAACATTGGAAACTGCAAGTCCCAGTAAATTATTTCTGATATGACCAAGATGCAAAGGCTTGTTTGTATTCGGTGAAGAATATTCAACCATTAATTTTAATGGTTTCGAATTTTCATCTGAATTTTTCTTTGGATCAAATAAATTATCCTGATCTGAATTGATAGTGATCAAATAATTTTTCCAGAATGTTTTATTGATACTTAGGTTTAAAAACCCTTTCACAACATTGAATGACTCCAATGGAAAATCAGATTTGCTGATGTACTCACCAATTTCCTGTGCAGTTTGTTCAGGTCCTTTAGCGGAAGCTTTTGTGTATGGAAAAACAACCAGCGTTACATCGCCTTCAAATTCCTTTTTTGTTTCCTGCAACAGAATAGACGAAGCCTCTACATTCTGTTGGTAGAGGCTTTGTATTCCTGATGCAATTATATTTTTTAATTGCGATTCAAATCTTAGATTCATTCCGGGAGAGGGATCAATTTGTTAGCTGACTTACGACACGTTGAAGGATCTCAAAAGTGTTTTCAGCCATTAAATTTTCTTTATCGAGAGTCGGATTCACTTCCGAGATCTCGAAACAACATACTTTTTCATTCTGAATAAGACGGACAAGTAAACTTCCTGCTTCCTTCTCTGTAATTCCATTCCGAACCGGAGTTCCTGTTCCTTTTGAAATTGATGAATCCATTGAATCCACATCGAATGAAATGTAGATATGCGAACAACGGCCTAAATGCGCCAATGTATCACGGGCAATTTTCTCAACCCCGTTACGCTTCACTTCACTGGTACTGAAAATTTTCACTTTATGCTTTTTAAGCAAATAAGATTCTTCAGGCTCTACGTCGCGCAATCCAATATAAACAACATCACTGTATTCGATCTTTGGAGCAATGCCACCCAGCTTTTTGATCTTGCCCCAAAGGTCTAATGTTTCCTTATCAGGTTTGTTCATTTTATTAGTGGCGTTATCTTCATTCAGAACGGCAGCAAGCGGCATACCGTGCATGTTACCTGAAGGACTGGTCCAGGGAGAATGCAGATCTGCATGAGCATCCACCCAGATCACACCGATACGTTGCTTAGGGTAAGCCATTCGGATACCGGAAATAGTTCCGGCAGCAGTGCTATGATCACCGGCAAGGACGATTGGGAATTCATTATTCTTGAGAGAATTTCTGACAGCATTGGCGGTGCGTTCGAGAACGGTGAACATACCTTTTATTCTCTTTGCATACGGACTACCGGGAGATTCAAACAGCAGATTATTTTCCGTTTGAACTTCAATTGAATCAATCTTCTTAAACAGATTGCTACCGTAGTCGAGCGCTGCAATCTTAATTGCATCAGGACCCATTGAAGCGCCTCGTGTTCCGGCGCCGATCTCTGATTTCACTTCTACGATCTTTATCTTTTTCATAATCTAATTTTTTATCCGAAAAATCTTTTCCCTAACGTAAGTAATAAAAGTAAGTTACTTACTTTAGCAAAAATCTTTCAATCCAAGTCACCCGCATTTATCACTAACTCTCATCCCCAAATAAACTCAACGGTTTAGAATGAAGAATACCTACCGCGATCTGATCGAACAAACTTTTTACTTTCCCCAGGAAGGTTTTGAAGTAATCGACAACAACCTGCATTTTTACGGCATCGATCTGATGGAGATCATCAAGCAATACGGCACTCCGTTGAAAATCACCTATCTTCCTAAAATAGGTTCGCAAATTAAGAAAGCCAAGCGAATATTCAATGTAGCCATTGCAAAGGCAGATTACAAAGGTACATATACCTACTGCTATTGTACTAAAAGCTCCCATTTTTCTTATGTTTTGCACGAAGCCTTGAAACATGATATACATCTTGAGACTTCGTCAGCATTTGATATTCCGCTGATTAGGGCCTTACACGCTGAAAAAAAGATAGATAAAAGCATTTTTATTGTCTGTAACGGCTACAAAAGACCGCAATATATTGAGAACATTATCGGACTGTTAAATGATGGTTTTGAGAATGTTATCCCTGTTCTGGATAGCATGAATGAACTTTCACAATATGATAAGCGGATAAAAGGACGTAAAAAAGTAAAGGTTGGGATCAGGATCGCTTCCGGTGAAGAGCCGAATTTTGAATTCTATACATCCAGATTAGGCATTCGTTACGATGAGATCCGGGACTTTTACATTAAAAATCTAAAGAAGAACAAGCGCTTTGAATTGAAGATGCTTCACTTCTTTATCAATACCGGAATTAAAGACACCGCTTATTACTGGTCTGAGCTTTCTAAATGTGTGAATGTTTATTGCGAGTTGAAGAAGATCTGTCCTACTCTCGACTCACTTGATATTGGTGGTGGTTGGCCGATCAGAAAATCGTTAGGCTTTGAATACGATTACGATTACATGGCTGAGCAGATCATTAAGCAGATTCAAACGACTTGTCGTGCGCAAGGTGTAGAAGAGCCGAATATTTTTACAGAGTTCGGTAGTTTTACCGTTGCTGAAAGTGGAGCTACGCTCCTATCCATCGTAGATCAAAAACAACAAAACGATAATGAGTTGTGGTATATGATCGATAGTTCATTCATTACAACACTTCCGGATACATGGGGAATCAAGCAGAAATTTATTTTGCTTGCAATCAATCATTGGGAAAAGGAACATAAGCGTGTGAATATCGGCGGACTTACCTGTGACAGTGATGATTATTACAATACTGAATCGCATGTAAATCAGGTCTACTTACCTTCTGAAGAAAAGTTAGACGGTGAACCATTATACATTGGTTTCTTCCATACCGGCGCATATCAGGAAAGTATCGGAGGTTATGGTGGAATACAACATTGTCTTGTTCCAGCACCCAAGATGGTTATCATTGACCGCGATGAAGATGGCGAGATCACCACACGATTGTTTGCTAAGGAACAGAGTGCGATTTCGATGATGAAGATACTTGGTTACTAAAAAAATGATAGGCGGCATATTCATAAAAGCAAACGACCCGAAATACCTAGCAAGATGGTACGAAGACAATTTGGGTATTGGTTTCGGAACAAGTATTTACTTTAGTTTCAAGTGGCGGAATTTGGTTCAGACGGACGACATTGGTTATACCGCGTTCTCTTTATTTCCTCAGAGCACTGATTATTTTTATCCGGGTACTTCGGATTCCATGATAAATCTTCGTGTATCTGATCTGGATAATCTGCGATTACGATTAATGCAGAACGGTGTTGAAGTGGACGAAAAGGTTGAGAGCTATGATTATGGTCGATTTGGATGGGCAATTGATTGCGATGGAAATAAAATTGAATTATGGGAACCTGTTGATCGTGCTTTTGATGATTATCATAAGCCGCTTGAATTATTTGGCAATATCACAGGACTTGGTGGAATTTTTCTGAAATGTAAAAACGTTCAACAATCCGTAGAGTTCTATAGTAAGAATTTCGGAATGGATTTCACAACATCCTATTACGATATGCAATGGCGCGATCTGAATCAACCAGACGTAATTGGAAATACATACTTGTCATTTTTTTCGCAAGACACAAAATATTTCGGCAGATCAACAAAAGACTTTATGCTTAATTTCAGAGTTAAACATCTGGAAGAATTGCTAAAAGAATTGCGTTCTTCAGAAATTGAAGTTGATGAAAATATGGAAACTTACGACTATGGTAAATTCGGATGGATCTATGATCCGGAAGGGAATCGGATTGAGTTGTGGGAACCTGCTTCTCAACCTTAACGAATAACGAAATTGAGAATAAATATGAATAAAAAATTAATATACTTGATTAACTTTTTTCTTTTTTCTTTTTAAATCTTCGCCAACCAAAAAGAAAAAAAAACAGCCGGGAACACTCCGACTGCTTCTTTTCTCTAACCGAAATAAAATACTATTACATTTTTGGAAGCAATACTTTATCAAGAACATGAATTACCCCATTGCTTTGAAATACATCATAGGTTGAAATATTTGCAACTCCACCATTTTCGTCTTTCACAGAGATATTATGACTTCCATTCATCATAAAAGTCAGGGAACCACCAGCTACTGTTTTCATAGAAACAGAACCTTTCCCATCTTTAATTGCCTTGGAAATAGTATTGAAATCATACTTACCGGCCAGAACATGATGTGTCAGAACACCTGATAATTTTGCTTTATTTTCAGGTTGAAGTAATGTTTCAACTGTTCCTTCTGGTAAATTCTCAAAAGCGTCATTTGTTGGAGCCAATACAGTAAATGGGCCTTTACCTTGAAGTGTTTCTACCAATCCAGCGGCTTTCACTGCTGCCACTAATGTTGTGTGATCTTTTGAATTTACTGCATTTTCAATGATATTTTTTGCAGGATACATAACCTCACCGCCAACATTTGTATTTGATGTTTGAGCTTTAACTGCACCCACATTTAATGCCAAAGCCATTGCTGCGAATAGAATTGTCTTTTTCATAATAATTGTTGTTTAAAGATATTCATTAATCGTAATATGTTATTTGTTATCGTTATTCGTTAAAAAAACCTGGTGTGGCTTGTTTTTCATTATCAATGGAAGGTCCCACTCCAATTTTCTTTTGAAATCATATTGTCTGACGGGACAATTCTCAATTTGGCATATTGGACAGTTGATGGGTAAACATGGATCAGTATGAATAAAGAACTCTACTCTATTTTCAAATTTTTTATTGACCAATTCTTCAAGCGCTTTTACTTCTTCATGGGATTTCTGAAGATTATCATACCACGGCAAGGTCATATGGAGATCAACATGTAAAGATGATCCGTACTTGACAACTCGGAGGTTATGAATATCGATCCAGGAATGTCTTCGTCCTTGATTCAAAACGTCTACAAGTTCCAGCACTTTATCAAAATCAGTTTCATCCATTAATCCGGCCATTGAATTTCTAAGCAAACGATATCCAACAAATAGAATATAAATTCCCAGTGCAATTGTTAATATAGAGTCGATTATTTTATATCCTGTTAGTATGATCAAACCTAAACCGAGCAATAGAATAATAGATGAAATGGTATCAGAGACTAGGTGCTGACCATCGGCGATCAAAGTAGTAGAATGTAATTTTTTACCCTGACTGATCATATACCTGCCCATTACATAATTGAGAATTGCAGCGCCGGTTGTAATTGCAAGTCCTATGTCGAGTTGATGGATTTCTACAGGAGATGAAAACGATTTGATTGCCTGATAGATCATACCAATTCCGGCGAAGCAGATCAGTGCACCTTCAAATCCAACAGCAAAGAATTCCATTTTTCCGTGACCATACGGATGATTTTCATCTTTTGGTCTAGAAGCATACACCAAAGTAAAAAGTCCGAAACCGGCAGCTACAATATTGATGATCGACTCCAATGCATCCGTTAAAATTGCATTTGAATGAGTCAAGTGATAGGCAAAGAATTTCAGAATTGTAAGTAGTGCACCTGCTAAAAGAACCCGGCGCATAATCCGGATCTTCTTTTTAAATTCAAATTGATGCGTCTTCGTGATCATATAAATTCAACTTCCGTTGCTCCGTTTCCATATTTTTCTATTGGAGCATCGGAATATCGAATATTCGGAAATCGTTTTAGTTCTTCACGGATTGAACTCCTCAAAACTCCGGCACCAACTCCATGGATGAACACTATTTTATGTAATTTATCGATTAAAGCCTTATCCATTTCTTGCATGAAAAAATTAATTTGGTAAGAAATGATCTGTGCATTAGACATAGAGGAATAATCTTTGATCAATTCTTCAATGTGTAGGTCAACTACTTTTTGACGGGTCAAAACAACAAAGCGACTTGATTTACTTTTCGGCTTTGCATTTGCATTTCTAGCATCAGCTTCTTTTTTGTCTTTGTATTTGTCCAGTAATCCGACAATATCTACGTCAGTCATTTGTTTGACTTCATGCAAAGGCAATAGCAGAATTGTATCATCACGATCATAAAATTTTTTTCTCAGATCTGCATTCATGAAATCTGATGAACTGAATTGAAGTAATTTTGTATCTGGATTTTTTGGTTTGAATTCTTCATTTTTGAAAAAGAGAAATTGAAATTCGAAACCATTAAACCTGTAAATTTCATCTTGAGAAAAAACTCCGATAAGTGATTCGTGATTAGAATTTAATACTCCTGACTGCACACCGGAACGGAAATTTCCCAGGCGTTTAAGACAGGTAAAACAGATCGAATAATCAGTATTGTTTAAAAGAAAGATCTCAACATCAGTTGTCAGTGGATTCTTTTCATCCAGTAAACGGATAGCAGCGTAAATGGTATTGTCATCTTCAAGTGATGAAATAATCGGTATAGAACTCTTTTGTACAGGTAAAGGCGCAGAGACTGAGGATTTATTGTTTGAAGATGATTCATTCAAATCATTTTGAACCTCTTCTAAAGTGAGTTCGATCCTGACCAGATACCGCTCTTCGGAAACGTGAGTAAAGCCGTGACTATCACGAACCTCTACACGGCCATGTGAAAGAACACTTGCAATTGTACCTTCAATTGATTCATTCAAAAAACGTACTTTATCACCGATATTTAGCTTCATTCTGACACTGTTATGACAAAGGCAATTTACAGAATTAATGGTTTTTGTTAACAGAACTTAAAGGTATTTTTTCAAATCTTGTAAACAAAAAACCACCTCTGAAATAAAATTCAAAATACTGGTATTTATTCCAAAATTATTACCTTTACCTCAAGAGAAACTGCGAATAACTAATAAAGTGTTGAGCTTCGAAACTTTTAAGCCGTATGGAATTTTTTGAACAATTCATTGACTTTGTACTTCACATTGACAAGCATCTTGAAGAAATTGTTAGGGAGTATCACAAGTCAACTTATTTTATTCTTGCATTGATCATCTTCTGCGAGACAGGCTTGGTTGTCTTGCCATTTCTTCCAGGTGATTCATTACTATTTGCTTCTGGAGCATTGGCAGGGGCAGGATTGTTGAACTTGTGGGTCTTAATCCCTATATTATTTCTTGCAGCATTTATCGGCGACAATATTAACTTTGGAGTGGGAAACTTTATAGGTGACAAATTGGTTACTTCAAAAAGGAGAATTATTAAAAAGGAATATCTGGATAAAACTCATTCATTCTATGAAAAGCATGGTGGAAAGACTGTAATTTTTGCCCGGTTTATTCCAATTGTAAGAACTTTCGCACCTTTTGTAGCAGGTTTAGGCAGTATGGTATATCGTCGTTTTTTA
>JAYUWA010000566.1:0-9797 GCA_043753795.1 Bacteroidota bacterium
TAAAAGATTTGAGATTATTAATTATCTTGTAAACGAAAAATTAAAAGCGATTTTGAAATGAAAAAGGCAATAATTCTACTCTGCTTAATAATAAAAATAATTCATTCAGATGCACAGTTACAATTAAACTGGCTAAGAACTGCAAGAGATACAAACGCAACACCGGGATATAATTTGCTCGAAGATCTGGTATTGGATGAAAATAATAATTTATATGTAAACGGCACCATTGATTCATTTCAGACGATCGTCCCAATTTTTATTTCTTATGATTCAACCGGCATTGAAAGATGGCGCAGGACAGTAAATAATTTGGGACTAAATTTCAGCTGGCGGAGTTTGAAATCTCCTTTAGGGCATATAATTTTTGCCGGTGAATATGAAGATCAAACGGGAACGAATAATATGATTTATGCAGAATATAATTATTCAGGAGACAGTATCGGTGGCGGAATTATGAATTCTCCCGGATTCACAACAGGAGACGATTTGAGCGATATATGTATTGATAATTCCGGAAATCTTTTTCTCGCAGGCCAAATAAGAGTAGGTTCTGACTTCCCTGCTGCGGTTGCACGATATGATGCTGGAAGTCAATTCAGATGGTTAAGAAGTTATCCATTAATGCCGAATTGGTCAACAGGCGACGTACGCGCAATCGAAATGTGTGGTGATACTGCTATGTATTGCCTGTCAGTGAATTTTACAGGTTTCGCTTCTATGTTATACTGTGATACTTCAGGGACATTTGATTGGGGAGTAACTTTACCTATTTCTACAGATAATTATCATTCAGCTTTAACAACAGACAATGATTTTAATGCTTTGGTTGGTGGCAGATACAATAATAGTTTTGGTCTTGTAAAAATAAATCCATTTGGCGATACATTGTGGACCCGGACATTTTCATATCCCGGTTTATCTCCTGCATCCGTAGAAGTTGTAAATGTAAAAACAGATTCATTAAATAATATCTATGTTCTTGGAACATCAAATGGAATCAATCCCTATTCTTTGATCACAAAGTTCGATGTAGCAGGTACGATTTTATGGATGGATACTACTCGTGGAGTTGGATATATGTATGGTAGTAATAAGGAATATATGCAGATCAAAAATGGAGAAATTCTTTTTACTACAACATTAGGTGGAAGTCATATTTACAAGTATAATTCAACAGGGCAAAGAATAATTGATCAGCCTCTTATTCTTCCCGGGTTGTTAGATCCGGAAGTGAATGCAATTGATTATGGAAATTCATCTATCTATATAACCGGAAATAGTAATATAGGTTTTAATGTGAGACTAGGTTTTGTTGCAAGGTTCGATGATTTAAGTACAGGAATTGATCAAAGCGCAGTAAACGGATTAATAACTATTTTCCCTAACCCTACAAGTGATATCCTGAATTTTGAATTTACGAACTTGAATTTTATTCCAAAAAATTACAAAGCATATGATTTAACCGGTCGACTTATAAAAGAAGGCTTTCTATCCGGAATAAATCAGATCAAAGTTGAATATCTTGACAGAGGAAATTACTTTATTCAATTCTCGGATGAGAAATTGAGTTATGCAACACAGTTTGGAATTTTCTGATAAATAATTAATCGCGAATTTGTTGTATTATTGCTTTATAAAATCGAATATGAAAAAAACACTTCTATCTATTTTCCCATTCCTTTTGTTATCTGTTTTATCTAATGCAACTATCTGGCAAGTCGGCCCGACGCGCATATACACATTGCCAAGTCAGATTAGACTTTTAGTTCAAGATAGAGACACAATCTATATTGACGCAGGAATTTATTCTAATGACGCTACAAAATGGATAAACAAAGATCTTAAGTTCATTGGTTTGGGAACAGAAGTTGATCCCACAGTATTGCAATACATCGGAGACATACCTAATGGTAAAGGAATTTTTGTTTTTGAAACTCCGGGAATTTGTGATAATCCATATTTGGAAATCATTGTTTTTAATGGCGCTCAAGTATCAGATGCCGCAGGTGGGAATGGCGCCGGCATCCGGTTTCAGGCAAATAATCTGACTGTAAATAAATGCAAATTTATGTTTTGTCAGAATGGAATTCTTGAAGGGAATGCAGGTGTTGGCACAAGCAATGTCATTATCACTAATTCTGAATTCTTCAATAATGGATATCAATTGCAGAATAACCCTACTTTTTCCGGTTATGAACATAATATTTATATCGGTGAAAGTGCTGATACTTTAATGGTGACGAATAATTGGTTTCATCATCCACGTGGACAAGCAAATTCGATTAAGACCAGAGCACAGCGAAGTTTTATTTTATACAATTTAATTGACGAAGAAGCAACAGGCTATGGAAGCTGGGAGATCAATATCGCACAAGGAGGGTTGAATGTTATTATGGGGAATGTTATTATACAAGGAACATCAGGAGCAAATCATGGAATAATCGGATACGATTCAAATACTAATATATTGCAGGATTTTTATTTCGTGAACAATACAATAGTTAATAAATTTTCAGGAAATGTTCGGTATTTTAATATCGTCCCATCTTCCGGAATAAACACTTTTAAAATTTATAATAATATTTTTGCATCTGATTCAAATGCTAGTTGTGTTATTTTTTCCGGTAATGTACCGGTAACATTAGATACTTCCCAAAATCACTATAGCAATAATTATTTGACATTTCCATTCACAGATGCATCCAGTGATGATTATACGTTGACTGCCTTAGCTACGGCAGCAATTAATTTAGGTTCCCCTGCCGGAGTAACTAACTCGGGGTTTTCTTTAGCCCCTGTTAGTATGTATCAGTCTTTCAATACGGTATTGTTGCCAAGGGTTGTAATAGGTACTTCAATTGATAGGGGTGCTTATGAATATTCTGCTTCAACAGTTGTTGTTGAGAATAAGCCTCAGACAGATTTTGTTATCTATCCAAATCCTTCGACAGGAAAAATTCACTTGATCCTCTCTGATTCTGATGATATGGTATCACTGCTTGAGGTATATAATAGTTTAGGTGAGCGAATTTGTTTTATGCCGCTTTCTTCTTTTAAGCGAAATTTAGAAATAGATTTCTCTTATCTTCCAAAAGGAATCTACATTATAAAAACGCATTCCGAAGCAGGGATATTAAATAAAATATTTTCCATTCAATAATGGGATTTTTCACCCCAATTTAGCAAATCGCCTAAAATCTCCTTGGAAATTGCTTCATAAATTTTCATCCCCAAAAATTTTGTGTTTTCAAAAATGCGGCTTTTAACTTTTCTTCCAAACTTTTTTCACTGAGCTGATTTTTCCTGAGCTCATTCTTAAAAGGTATTGCCCATTGGCTAGCTCTTCCATATTTTCGAAGCGATAACTATTAGTTTCTGAAGCTGCCTCTGAAATTGTTTTATAAACCACCTTACCTTGCAAGTCGATCAACTCAATTGTGAACGTTCTTGGCGTATCGGAAAAATAATTTACAGTAAAGTATCCGGAAAAGGGCACAGGAAAAACCGATTTGATAGCAAGTTCTTTTTCCTCCGGGGCATCAGAAAAGGTAACAGATTTCATTGGATATAATTTCGAATTTCCATCAAAATCCATTTGTCTTAAGCGGTAATAGGAAGTTCCTATAAAAGGGGATATATCTATGAATGAATACGCCAGTTTAACTGTGCTGTTACCGGCTCCTCTTACATTTCCAATGGAAGAAAAGATTGTTCCATCGACTGAACGTTCAATTAAAAAATAGTCGTTATTTATTTCAGAAGCAGTTGTCCATTCCAGTTTTACTTTTTTATATTCAGTCATTACAGTAAAGTTCAAGAGTTCGACGGGAAGCGGATTTGAACTGCCCGAAGTTATCCCATATTGACCCCATAAAGACATTCCTGACCGGTTGGCAATCGGAGAAATATTTGACCCGGTTCCACTTAAATGAGTTCCATTTGCAAGCCATGGAAGTATTGCACTTGATCGACGGATCAAATGTAGCTTAGAATAATTCAGCACGTTTGGAAATCCATCAGCATATAATGCAGTAGTCCATGTTCCACCTGTAAAACCATTACCGGGTGTTAATGTCCAATAGCCCATTCCTATGTTCTCACATGTGTCAGTTGCATCCATGAGCGGTAATCCTATTGTTCCTATAAAACCAGTAGTTGTAAGATTACAGATTATTGTTCCACCAATCAATGGAGCAGTAGTAAAAGAAATAATTGCCGGATTATAATTCAAATACGTTCCAACAGGAAATAAAACGTTTGAAGCAAGACTAGTATTCAACCATCTTCTGAAATAGCCGATAACATATCCGTTAGTGCGGTTCATTGTTCCCAGGATTGAAGTGCTGATTCCTAAGGTTAGAATATTCGCATTCGTTATCCATTTACCACTTGTAAAAGTCATGGTGTTGCTTACAGAAGTTGAAGCATTTAAAGTACAATTAAATGAATTGTTCAATGTAAGATTTCTGACTTGCGAAGGAATTCCATCGCCGGAATTCTGTGCGCTAGTAGCATTGTAAGTATAATCAGCGCCTGTACTATAAGTACGTGTTCCTGTCATTTGAATATTACCAAGCATAGTGCTCTGAGTAATTCCATTTGGTGAGCCAACAATAATACCTCCGCCCGAATTTAAATTGAAATCGCCTTTGCCGGTAAGTATATGTGTACTCATATTCAAGATCGAGCCAGATTGAACAATTATATCAACAGTTTCGCTGATGATGCCATTTAAACTTACATTTTGAATTCCATTTTTTACAAAATAAAGTTGACCTCTTGATGCAGATGAAGTTTCAGTAAGTGTTCCGGTACCACTGGTATTGAGATTTCCAGACAAGTTTATAATGCCTGTTCCTTTTGAACTGTTGTTTGCAGTACATTGAGAAACATCGACCGTTCCACCGGTTATATTGAGGTCACCCGGAATATTTAATATCGCAGATGTATTTCCATAAGCAGTTCCACCTGCATCATTGAAAATAAGAGAGCCACCGGAAACATTTACATTTCCTGAAGCAAGTGAAACTGTTGTTGCACCATTCGTACATAAAACTAATGTCCCCCCTTGAATATTTATATTTCCACCAACCGACAAAAATGAATTATTGCCTTGAAAATCAAGTAATATTTTAGAACTTCCTGTGCTTAATAAATTAAAATTTCCTTGGACAGATGCTAATTCCGCATTAAAATTAAGTGAAGTGGTTTGTGCAGTGCAATTCCAGGTAAAAGCATCGTAATTTTGATTTAGACTTGCAGGTACAGTAGAAACTACACCAGTCACTAAGCAAGTTGAACCGGTATTCCAAGTAGCAGCAGGAAGTGTTCCACCATTCATTGCGTGTTCATATGTTCCTCCGGAAGCAATTGTCCAGATACCTGAAGAGGTAGGAAAGCTACCTCCGGAATTTATAAAAGTTCCGCTGATATTTGCTGTTGTAGCAGCACCCGCTGAAAGTGTACCTGTTGATTTCAATGAGGTAATAGATTTAAATTGGGAATAAGTACCAGCCGATAAAGCGAGTGTTCCTTTAATATCCACATTACCGTTATTGATCAGATCGGTAGCTGTACCGTTTGCAATTGTTACGGTAGTACCAGGATTGATAGTGACTACTGCACCGGAATCAATGATCAGCTGGTCTAATGTGATATTGGAATTGATCATCACACTGTTCCCCTGAATTGTGATCAAATTGCTGATAGAATTTGGAACTGATGGTGCAGCTGTCCAGGCCGAACCATTATACCTTTGCCAGATTCCAACAGAGTTGAAATTTCCATTTGCTATTGTGCGATAATCACCGGCGACAGGAGTGGCCGTTACTTTATTCGGATCGCCAATCTGAAAATAAAGATATGCACAAAAATAGACTAGTATAAAGCCCACAGAAGCAATATAAAATCTATAGGTGCTCTTTTGTCTGAGAAGAAGCTGAATTTTAGTACGTCTTTGCATTTGGATAAATTAATGAGATTCTTTACGAAAGACGTCCTTTTTATTTTCGTAAATAAGTCTTCATTTCTTACAGTCCACTAAAAAGTTGCTTTAATATTCTTTAGACAATGTTAAAATAGTTGGAAAAGATCAAATGAAACTTAGCAAATACAATGACGTTAAACAGAACCCGGAATAATCTTTAATTCTTACTCGGGTAAAGATTCTATTAATGAAAAAGTACATTTTACATAGTTTAGTAATGTTTTTGGTCGTTGCCGACCTTACTACTATTCAGGCTCAAGGTCCGACTCCCGGTTTTATTTATAAGCCTGCTATAGGTGCCGGGGTAGGAGTACTTGATCCTAACAGTAATGGTTATTCCTCCGTATCCGGAAATGGTTTTATTGCAGATGATGTAGTAGAAAGTGAACTTCCATATGTCCCCGTTCCACCTTTATTTCCGGAAATATCTGGTGACAATGTTAGAGGTCCTGCTTGTGGATTTACTGATTTAGTAAGTTCTAATAGTTCCGGAGTATTTTCATATTTAGATCCAGCCAATAACTTGATGTTTAGATTTAGATTAGGAAACTCTATCTCCGGTTCTAAAGGATATGCAATATTAATTGATACTGACGGGAAAATGGGTAATTCCGGAGCCAATTCTGATCCAAACTTTATTGGTGGCGTAAAAGGAAATCCAGGATTTGAAGTAGAAATAATTCTAGAAACAAATTTCCAAGTCGCTTTATACGATGTTGACGGAATGACTTCAGGTATACTAAAAGCTTCTCTTTCTGATGATGAATATTCACAACAATCAGTAGCCTTATCTACCAACTGCGGAAATCCGGATTATTTTTATGATTTCTTTATGCCATTTTCTTTGATTACCACTCACTTTCCTGCTTTAACCCCGGCAACCCCGGTGCGTTTTGTTGGTGTAACAGTTATGTCACCTAACGATGCTTTGTCAGGTCCTACTTCAGATACTTTCGGTGCAGGTGCCGGAACATTAAATCAACAATGGACAGATATCATTAATGCACAACCTCCCACATGTTTTAATTGTACAGGGGGTGGGTATCCGCCATGTTCCGATGCACCCGTAGTAAACACTCCAATAGCAGTAGGAGCATCAAGTGTTTCAGGGACAAGTACAGAAGCAAATGGGACTACCATACGAGTTTATAAAAATGGATCTATCATTGGAAATACTTCCGTCGCCGGGGGAGTATGGACGCTTACAGGTATTACTCCAACATTTGTAAATGGTGATTCAATTGCTGCAAAAGCGCAAGCATCCGGAGAATCTGCATGTTTATTTTCCAACCGAATTATTGTATTAGCCGGTTGTACAAATCCACCATCGATTACTTGTCTTACAAGAAAAGGTGCGCAGGGTAGCGGTCCAACCGGTGCGCCCATTGGGACTACAATAAAAGGATATCAGTTAACTGCGACAGGACGTGTTTTGGCTTTTACAGTTGCAACGGTTGCCGGAAATACCTGGACATTTGATTGTGGCGGTGGCGGTGGTGGATGTACTGGTGGAACAAATTGTGTGATCGACGGCACCTATTTTACAACTGCAACTGCACCGGGTCAATGTGAGTCGGATGCATCAGTTTCTTTTAATTATAATTGTGGATCAGCATCTACTTCTCCGACAGTAACAACTAATCCGATCTATGACTTTACAACAACAATAACAGGGACATCAAGTACACTAACAGGTACAGTCTATTTGTTTATCAATAAAACATATTATTCAGCTGCTACTGTTTCAGCCGGATCATGGTCATTCCCTTCCATGACGTTAACTTCGGGAGATACTCTAGATTTTGAAAAAGTCGACGGTGTTAATTGTGTATCACCTACAGTAACCAAATATGTAATTTGTCAAACGAGTGTAGCAACATTAAATACACCCATCGTTTCAGGCGCTACAAGTGTTAGTGGAACATCAACAGAAGCCTCAGGGACTACTATTACAGTCTACAAAAACGGATCATCCATTGGAACAACATCTGTTTTGTCGGATGGTACATGGATTAAGTCTCCTATCAGTGCATTAAATATTAGTGATAATATTTACGTAACTCAAATGTCAAGTTCATGCACAGTCAGTGCAGCAGGGCCTACTACTACTGTAGTTGCAAATACACCACCTCCAGTGATTGTAGGAACCTATTATGAACAAAATACTTCTGTATCGGGCACATCACCATCTCCTTCAGGAACTGTTATTCGACTTTACATCGATGGTTTTTATATTGGAACTACTACTGTTGATGGTGCCGGATCATGGACAGTTTCCGGTTTAAGTTCAACTGACTTATATGCAGGCGGAGTACTCTCCGCAACTGCTCAGGAAACAGGTTTAGGTATAAGTGTGCTTTCGAACCTAGTTACAGTTTTATGTGTCGATCCTTTAGCATTTACATCAGTGAGTACATTGACTCCTTTTATATGTAAAAATGACAGTGCCAGTATTCAGATAATCAGTACTGAAAACTTAGTTGTTTATACGATCGTTAATCAAGCAACAACATCTGCTCTTTCAGTTTCCAGATTAGGAAACGGAATGAACATAGCCATTCTTACATTTCCTTTAAATTCCAGTCAATGGGTTAAAGTGAGAGCAGAGAAAATCGGTGGCACGAGTTGTTTTATTTATCTGAATGATTCGGTTTATATAAATGTCAGCAATTATCCCGATAGTACAGTGTCCTATTCTGCCCCATCATCCGTTTGTATCGGATCTTCAGCAACCGTCACTATTCCTAATTCTCAGAATGGAATGCAGTATCAATTGAGAGACAGTACAACAAATGCAAACGTTGGAACTGCGGTTGCTGGTAACGGAGGTTCCATTGCATTGATTACCGGAGCAATTAATTCCGCAAAGACATTTTATATCTGGGTAGTAAATACATCAACTTCTGCGAATTGTTCCGGAAGATTAAGTGGCTTTATACCAATAGCAGTAAGTTCAAATGCATCTTCAAATGCAGGAACAAATCAGGATCTATGTAACGTTACCTCTACAACATTGGCCGGCAATACACCTCCTGTCGGAAGCGGAACCTGGACGCTGGTGAGCGGGCCAAATACCCCGGTCATAACATCGTCATCCAATCCTTTTACGACAGTAACAAGTATGACTTCCGGAGTTTATATTTTCCAATGGACAGTAGTCAATGGATCTTGTTCAGAAAACAGCAATGTACAGATAACGATATCTGCAAATCCAACGACTTCCAATGCCGGCGTTGATCAGTCTTTATGTAGTACTTCAACAAGTACGACTCTTTCCGGCAATACACCTTCATCAGGTTCAGGAAGCTGGTCACAAGTCAGTGGTCCGAATACAGCATCAATTTTTTCTACAACAAATCCCGGAACATTAGTTTCAAATTTGATTGCAGGTGTTTATTTATTTCGTTGGACAATTAGTAACGGGGTTTGTTCTTCATCTACTTCCGATGTTCAAATAACAGTTGCAGATTTACCGACAGCATCAAATGCAGGTGCAGACCAAAATTTGTGTAATGTAAATACCGTAACGCTTAATGGAAATTCTCCAACAGTGGGTACAGGAAACTGGTCACTTATAAGTGGACCGAATTCACCTTCGATATCGACACCTGCCTCTGCAAATACAACAGTTACCGGAACAGTATCCGGAACTTATATTTTCAGATGGTCGATTAGTAATGGTGCATGTATTACAAGTACTGATGATGTTCAGATTACAATTTATGGATTGCCAACTACCGCTCTTGCAGGTGCTGATCAGAATTTATGTAATGTTACATCTACGGCATTATCAGCAAACAGTCCCATA
>JAYUWA010000567.1:0-3228 GCA_043753795.1 Bacteroidota bacterium
GTTGCTTTTGCATCGGAAGAACTGAACTTGCTATTCGATGCAAATGCACGCTCTTCTGTATTGACCACTCTGGTAGAATCTCCACCCTGAATATAACTCGTCTGAGATTGCATTCCAAAACGTAACGAGTAATATAAGCCTTTGGCTGAAGAACCTTTCAAGCCAGCCTGTCCATCTAAACCAAGAGTGTTGGAATTGAAACGAAGCTTTACATCTCCTGTTTTCGTCCCTGTAACCGGAGTTTTTTCTTCGTGCAGAATTATTGCTCCAAAAGATCCTGCACCCAGAACAGATGCTGCTGCACTACTAACAACTTCGATATTTTCTGTTCCGTTAAAATTGATTCCGGGAGAATAATAATCATCCCAGAAATTATTTTCCAGTTTATTTCCTTCGACAAAATATGCAACACGATTTATCCCTGAAGCATTAATAGACACATGTGTATTTCCCGGTCCGTCTGAGATCACTTCTGTCTCCGGATTATATGCAAGTGCACTAAACATATCAATCGAACCGGTCTTTGATATTTCTTTTGTAGAATATACACTGACCGGTAAAATAGAATTCAGCGGTAACTGACTATGAAAACTTGACTGTGTTGTTACTTCCGGTGAAAGAATTGATCTGACAAGTTCTATATTCAATACGACAGCACTATCTTGCGTAGAAATTGTTCTGACTTCAGTCTGATATCCTTTTTTGGAAAATCTTATATGAACAGTTCCAATGCCTACATTGGTGATGATGTATGTTCCACCCTCTTTTGAAATATCAGATTTGTTTAATTCCTGAATATAAATTGTGACTCCTTCGTGTAATAGTGTTACATCTGCTTTATCAGAAACAATTCCACTTACAGTATGTTGTGCTTTTGCAAAATTAGGGAGAGTGAATATTAAAATCAGTAATGGTAAGAATCTTCTCATCGTTTGTTCAGGGTTTCGGTTAGTTTAAGTGTCCGAAAGGAAGCCAAAAGAAAGCAAAAAACAGCAATAAATCGAAGATTATTTTTTCACAATTTGTGAATAACTGAAACGAGATTTATTCAACAAATCTTTTGCCGATAGTTGAACCTGCAATGTATCCTGTCGTCCAAGCAGCCTGAAAATTGAACCCTCCCGTTATAGCATCGATATCAAGAACTTCTCCGGCGAAAAATAAATTTGGCACGAGTTTACTTTCCATTGTTTTGAAATCAACTTCTGATAACTCTATTCCGCCACACGTTACAAATTCTTCTTTGAATGTTGTTTTGCCTTTTACCTGATACTGATCATTGACGAGCGTATTGACGATACGATTCAATGTGTCCTTAGAAATATTTCCGATCATCTGCTCACCATCAATTTTCAATTTGAACAAAATGTATTCCCATAATCGTTTCGGCAATTCAACTTCATTCAGTCTGAATAGTGTTCGTTTGGGATATTTTGCTTTGACTTGAAGAATAAGTTCTCTGACATCACCTTCCTTTCGATTGATCCAATTTACAGCAACCATGAATTCATATTTCATTTCAGCAAGCTGTCGTGCAGCGAAGGAACTTAATTTAAGTACTGCCGGACCACTGATTCCCCAATGAGTAATGAGCAACGGACCACTATACTCATGTTTCGTTCCAACGATCTTTACTTGCGCATCAGGAACACTGATTCCCATTAATGCAGAAATGGTCTTATCCTTGAAGTTAAATGTAAACAACGATGGAATAGGATCCACAATAGTATGATTCGTAGAAGCCATCCAGTTGAACCCTGCTTTGTTTGGATGTCCTCCGGTGGCAATAAGCACAGCATCGAAAACTTCTGAATCATCATTGTCAAAAGTAAGTTCAAGCTTATCATTTTTACTTTCAACTTTTTTGATGTTACTTCCAAGCGAAAACTGAACACCTGAACTTTCGGCTTCATCCATCAGACAATCAATGATCGTCTGTGAATCATTTGTGACCGGAAACATTCGTCCATCCGATTCTGTTTTCAATTCAACACCTCGATCGAAAAACCAGTTTACAGTATCCGTACAAGAAAACTGCATGAATGCCTGTCGAAGCTCCTTAGATCCGCGTGGATAATTTTTGATCAACTGTGATACTTCAAAACATGCGTGAGTAGCATTGCATCTTCCGCCACCGCTTACTTTTACCTTTGCCAGCATTTTATTGCTCTTTTCAAAGACGATGACTGTTGCATGTGGTAACAGACTTTTCATTCTGATGGCACCAAAAAAACCGGCAGCTCCGGCACCTATGACAGCGATCTTTTTTCTCAAAACAATGAGGGATTGGGCACTAAGATAAGAGGAAAAGTTGGTTCACAGTTAACAGGTTCTCAGGTTTACAGGTTATCAGGTTGGCAACCTGCAAACCTGATAACCTGTAAACTTAAAAACATTCTAAAAGAGGTGTTATCAATCGAAGAAATTTTAAAATAAGAAACTATCTTTGTAAGCCGATAAGTTGCAATCAAAAGAAAATTTTTTTTCCCGCAGATTGCGCAGAATACGCAGAAAAGCCGCAGATTTGGAATGAACATTTCAGGAACAGACACATTACAATTATTTGAGTTTGACAAGATAAGAGAACATGTTCTTGAATATTGCCGTTGCCGAAGGTCTAAAGAAAAAGCTGAACTGCTTGCACCTGAAACCAGCAGGGATTTGCTGACGATCATGCTCAAGCAGACCGATGAATACAAGCAGACCCTGGCCATTCGCGGTTATTTTCCGGATACTTTTTTTGAGGACTTCGAACAGGAAGCTGACCTTTTAGTCATTTCAAATTCTGTTTTGAGTGAAATTCAATTTAGCAGAATCCGCTCGGCGTCTGTAACGGTAAACAGGATTCTTGAATTTTTTGAAGAGCGGATTGATTCTTTTGTTTCATTAAAAACACTCGCTGAAAAAGTTTACGTTACAAATGCCGTCATCGATATGATCAGTGAGATCATTGATGCACACGGAATGATGAAGAACAATGCATCACCGGAATTGCAGGAAATCCGTTCGGCATTATTTTCAAAACGCCGTGAAGCCGATAAAAGATTTCGTTCATTCATCAATGAAATGAAAAAGAAAGGCTGGTTGCGCGACAATGAAGAGAATTTTTATAATAACAGAAGAGTCCTAGCTGTACCTTCCGAATACAGAAGGGATGTCAAAGGATTGGTTCATGGAAAAAGTGATACCGGAAAAACTACTTTCATAGAGCCCGATGAACTAGTTGAG
>JAYUWA010000568.1:0-3216 GCA_043753795.1 Bacteroidota bacterium
GACTTGATTCCAAAATCGATAAAAGTTCAATTGTACAAAGCAGTTTTAGATTCCAATGCTTCTGAACATGGAGCACGGATGACAGCGATGAGCAAAGCAACGGATAATGCCGGCGATCTGCTCAAAGAATTGAGATTATCATACAACAAAGCCCGACAAGCTGCGATTACCGGAGAAATCCTTGAGATCGTTGCTGGAGCAGAAGCTTTGAATGGTTAAAATAAAAAAGTCCTGATGTGAGTCGGGACTTTTTTATTTTGTATCATTGTTAAAGAAAAGAAACATTATTTTCCAGCCCTAAATGGATTTGAATTTACGAGACATACTAACGGTTTCGACCATTCTTTTTGCTGTCATCGATATAGTTGGATCTATACCTGTGCTTTTACAGGTAAAGTCAAGGGTCGGATATATTAAAGCTGAACAGGCAACTTTTGTTTCATTTCTGATCATGATCCTCTTTCTGTTTCTTGGAGAATCCATCCTTAAATTTCTTGGCGTGGATGTAAAGTCATTTGCAATTGCCGGATCATTAGTCATCTTTTTTTTAGCAATTGAAATGATCTTAGGGGTCAGACTTTATAAAGACGAGATTCCTGAAACAGCCAGTATTGTCCCAATAGCATTTCCACTGATTGCCGGAACAGGAACGATGACAACCTTGCTTTCGTTAAGAGCTGCATATGACTCAATCACCATAATATCAGGCATTTTCCTCAATTTAGTGCTTGTTTATCTGGTTTTAAGGAATCTCTACAGACTTGAAAAATTCCTGGGGACGGCCGGGATTAGTATTTTGCGAAAAGTATTCGGAATCATCTTACTGGCAATTGCAGTAAAATTATTTCGGACAAATATTGGAATATGAGTGTTAATGCGGCTTTCCGCCCTTGAAATATGAAAAATTAGTTCTACATTTGAAATATCATCCAAATTACTATACTGCTATGAAAAAACTACTACTTAATGTTTTAGTTGTATTTGCTTTAGTGATTGCAGGCCAGACAAGTGCCTTCTCACAAGGAGTTTACAACATTTGCTCAATCACGTCTACCACGGATACGAGCGGTACTCTTTACGATACCGGCGGACCTTCTGGTGACTACCAGGTAAACGAAGACTGCGAACTTTTAATTCAGCCAAGTTGTGCGACTAGCATAACATTGAACGTTGTTGCATTTTCAACTGAATCAGGTTTTGATTTCCTTGATATTTATGACGGAACTGATATTACAGGAACATTGTTGCTATCAGCAGATGGTCCAACTTTACCAAGCCCAAGTACAGTGACTGCAACTTCAGGTGCGATGTTCATCGTCTGGAGATCTGACGTTTCAATTGTATCTTCAGGTTTTGAAGTTAACTGGACATCAATTATTGCTCCAAGTGTTGCACCTGATGCAGGATTTGTGATTGGAGATGTAACTCCACCATTAGGTGTGAATGTTGCATTTACAGATACATCATTAGGCGGACCAACTTCATGGTTGTGGGATTTCGGTGATGGTGATACAGCGCGTAGTCAGAATCCAATGCATACATATGCTGCAGCAGGAACATACACAGTAACGCTTATTGCTTTTACGTGTAATGAATCAGATACAATTACACAGACTTTAACTGTACAAGGAGCGCCACAGATTGATGTTGCCCAAACGGGTTTCAGCATAAGTGCTGCTTGTGGTGATTCAGTTGCCTTCCCACTTGATATAAGTAACATTGCAGGTGGTGAATTAGTTTACACAGTTGATGGATCAAATGTAGGAGCGATTAAAGTTCTTGCAATGACATATGGTACAGATCAGTTTGCTGAATATCCAAGTACGATCAATGCGATCAATTCTGTATTTACTGCTTATACTCTAACAACTACTTCAACAACAAACCCCGGAATCTTAAGTGGACTTTTGATCGGACAAAATGTTCTATTGATCCCTGAACAAGAAACAGGTGTTAGTGGAGTATGGACTTCTCTAGCTCCGGTAATTCAACAATTCCTTAACAATGGTGGTTCAGTTATTTTCCTTGGATCTTATTCTTCACAATCTGATTGCATGTTCAATACAGGTGTGTTTTCAGGAACTTATGGCCAGGATGAATTCTCAACATTTACAGATGTAGATGTTGTACTTCCGGCACATCCTCTTGCTGCAGGATTGGTTGGAAATACTTTTGCTCCACCAAGTGCAACATTCTCTATGAATATAACGAATCCTGATAAAGTTCAGGTTGTATCTGCTGCAGGTCGTGATGTTGTTTCTTACCGTTTCTATGGATCAGGAAAAGCGATCTTTATTGCATTTGATTATTTCTCACCATCAACTGAAAGTTCACAGATCATTGCAAATGCAATTCAATGGGGTGGCGAAAACGCTCTTCCATCTTGGATCAGTGTAGCTCCTGTATCGGATACGGTTGGAGCAGGAAATACTTCTAATGCAGTTGTTACTTTCCAGACTACAGGATTACCTGCAGGAACATATTATGCAAACTTAGGTGTGGCAAGTAATGATCCTATTACTCCACTTGTACTGTTACCATGTACACTTACAGTTTCCGGTTTCCCTATTGTAGGCTTATCAGAACAGTGTTTAACTTATGATAGTATCATGCAGAATACTTCTGCTCTTGATACATTCCAGGTTATCAACAACGGTTGTGATACATTATTCATTTCTTCAATCACTTCTAATGCAGCCGAGTTTCAGGTTTCATCAAATGTTTCTTATTTGTTACCGGGTGGTTATGCTGACGTAGTAATTACTTTCAGCAGTTCAACAGTTGGTTCATTCACAGGAACAATTTCAATTCAGAACAATGACATCGATACATCTGTTTGTTTGAATGCAACTGCATTCCCGGCTCCGGAGCTTGTTACTTCTACAAACAGTATTACTCAGGCACTTCGTGCTTGCGGTACTACAGACTCAACAGTCGTATGGTTGTATAATACAGGTGGAAGTAATTTAACATACAATCTTGGAACATTACCTGCTTGGGCAGTTGCAAATCCAACAGGTGGTATAATCAACGTAGGCGATTCAGTAGGAATTACAGTTGTCTTCTCTAGTGGTACACTTGCAGGAGGCCCACAAGCATCTAACCTTGTCGTTAATACAAACGATCCGTTGAATCTTTCAAAAGCAATTCCATTGACATTGAACGTAGATTTCAATCCTTGTATGGATTATACATTTACTTCAAATACTTGTAACG
>JAYUWA010000569.1:0-9744 GCA_043753795.1 Bacteroidota bacterium
GACGACGATTTCTTTTTTCTGAAAAATAAAGCGGTTGCAAAAGGAGTTTCATCGATCGGAAGTTTTTTTACAGAAGGAAGTCTGGAAGGGTTTTCTGATAAAGAAGGACTTCAGCCTTACAGGCCCGTTACATTACTTTCTTTTGCAATACAAAAAGAGATGACCGGTTTTAAACTCGGACCAGCACACTTTGTAAATGTTCTTCTGTTTTCATTTTTATGTATTCTTCTCTTTAATTTATTACTGAAAATTTTCCCACGTTCCAGTGTCTGGATTCCGGTAGTGATAACATCATTGTTTCTCTTTCATCCAATACATACGGAAGTGGTTGCAAGTATCAAAAGCAGAGATGAGCTATTGTCCGCGTTATTTGGTGTCTGGGCACTTTCGATCTTCTTTGGAAATAAACTTGAAATCCGTTCTTGGACAAGAATAGCATGTTCTGCATTCTTATTCGCCTTAGCAATTTTCTCTAAAGAAGGTGCAGTCGCACTTCTGGCAATATTTCCACTGGTATCATTGGTATTGAACAATGAAAAAATAAAAAGAGTTGCCGTCCAATTATCGCCTCTTATTTTGATCACAGCACTTTTTCTTTTTATGAGAAATAATGCTGTTGGTTCAGCACTTACAGAAAAAAAAGCTGATATCATAAACAACATTCTTTATGGCACCAATGGTTTCGCAGAAAGTTTTGCAACACGAATGGAAATTCTTTGGGTTTATCTCGGATTATTATTTGTTCCGATTAATCTTTCATGGGACTATTCATTTAATCAGATTCCTGTAATTGACTTTTCGTCTCCTATTGCATGGATATCACTCGTAGTTCATCTGGCGATGATCGTTTTTGCAATTAAGATGTACAAGAAAAAAAGTGAAATTACATTTGGAATACTTTTCTATCTGATCACACTTGCTCCTGTAAGTAATATTTTCTTCTTATTCGGAGCAACGCTTGCTGAACGGTTTCTCTTTTTGCCCTCAATAGGGTTTTGTATTGCAATCGGATTCGCACTTCCTTTAGTGTTCAAGATAAATGTCAGCACATTTAAAGGGGAAAATAAAACGAAACTTATCGGAACTGTTGCTGCAGTCTGTCTCCTATTTGGAGTAATGACCCACAATAGAAATAAAGACTGGGAATCAAACCTTACTATACTGGAAGCCGGAGCAATTAGTTCTCCGAATAGTGCCCGCGCACATTCTGCCCTTGCTGCGCAATACAGGATTCAAGGCGAGACAAGTTCTGACGGCAGAGTACGATCTGAAAATTTTAAAAATGCCATAGCTGAATTCAAGGAAGCTCTCCGAATCCTTCCGGAAAATTCTTTTTCGCTTTACAATCTCGGACTGACTTATCAAATGACCGGCGACACTGTTAATGCAATGAAGACATATCAAACAACACTTCACTATGCACCCGAACATGAATTTGCTTTGAACAATCTTGGTGCGCTATATGAAAACATTCATAGAAGTGATAGTGCAATTTATTTTTTATCACGTCTGGTAAAAGCCAAACCGGAAAAAATTCTTTACAAAGAAAATCTTGCAATTTTTCATTTGCATGCGGGAAATAATGAAACAGCAATTGTTTTGTCGCAGGAGATCATAAGTGTTCAGCCATCCAATAAAAAAGCATTTATTATTCTTTCTGAAGCCTATAGAAATTCAGGTGATCAGATTCAATTTGCAAAATATCAGGAACTGGCAAACCAACTTAGATAGCGATACACACATTTGAATATGCAAATTAAGGTTCTGATGCAATAAAAGTTGTATTTTGCGCTCAATAGGCATGCTACAAAAATTGCAAATAATTCCCATCGCTCTTCTCGAGCAATACGATCTTCAAGTAAGAAAAGATCTATTAATATTATTTGAAAGTTTAAAGGATGCGGAAATTTCTACTGATAGTTTTAGTTTTTATACCTCAGTTTCTTCTGTTTATTCAAGCAAAATAGAGGGCGAAGATATTGAACTTGATTCATATGTTAAACACAAGAAGTTTGGTGTGGAGTTTTTGCCTGATTATACAAAGAAGACAGATGATTTGTACAATGCTTATACATTTGCAAAATTAAATGTGTTGAACAAAACGAATATAGAAGAAGCTCATAAAATATTAAGTAAACATCTTCTATCCTCGAATCAACAAGGAATAATTCGCTCCCAAAACATGTATGTAAGTACACCTGATGGAAAAATAGAATATGTTGCAGCAACTCCTTTCGAAGTGGAAGGAGAGATGGAAAAATTTTATAGCGATATTGAAGTCTTGTTGCAGCAAAAACTAACAATCAACGAAGTATTCTTTTTCGCATCGATGATTCATTTAGTATTTGTAAAAATTCATCCTTGGAATGATGGAAATGGAAGAAGTGCACGACTACTTGAAAAATGGTTCCTGGCGCAGAAGCTGGGCGATCAGGCTTGGTTTGTTCAAAGTGAGAAGAATTACTACATCAATCATCAAACTTATTATAACAACATTCGAAAATTAGGCCTGGAGTATTCCAACTTAGATTATTCGATGGCTTTGCAATTTTTATTGATGCTTCCAAATTCACTTAGTGTGAAATAATAGAAATGGAACTGTATTACTAGAGCTGATAATGAGCTATGAATCGACTTTTTCATAGTTATAAATAGCTGAAAAAAAGTGGTTTGTGGTTCAAATACTCAATAAATCTGCTAAATTTGCAGTTCTAATCCACGATTATGATTCAAATAAGTACTATACGCGAAAAAAGCGATTTCGTAATAGAAAGACTTGCTGTTAAGAATTTTGATGCAAAGGCCACTGTTGCCAACATAATTTCCATCGATGAAAATCGCCGGAAAATCCAAAATGAACTCGACGAACTTTTATTTCAGCAAAATACTCTTGCAAAACAAGTTGGAGATCTCTACAAAGCCGGAAAAAAACATGAAGGCGATGAAATGAAAAATAAAAGTGGTGCACTGAAAGAATCGTCTTCTGCTTTACAAATGCTTTTGAATGACATTGAAGAAAAGCTGAATACTGAAATGATAAAACTTCCGAACATTCCTTCCTTGCAAGTACCCAAAGGAAAGACTCCGGAAGACAATGAAGTCATACACCAGGAAGGAGCAATTCCTGAACTTTATGCGGGCGCTGTTCCGCATTGGGAACTGACAACAAAATATGATATCATCGATTTCGAATTAGGAGTGAAACTTACCGGCGCAGGATTTCCTGTCTACAAAGGAAAAGGTGCTCGCTTGCAACGTGGACTGATAAACTATTTTTTAGATAAAGCTACTGAAGCCGGATTCAAGGAAATTCAGCCTCCGATTCTGATCAATAAAGATTCCGGTTACGGTACAGGACAACTTCCGGATAAAGAAGGACAAATGTATCACATGCAGATCGACGATTATTATCTGATCCCGACTGCAGAAGTTCCGGTCACAAATATTTACCGCGACGTAATTGTAAAAAGCGATGAGCTTCCAATCAAAATGTGCGCATATACTCCATGCTTCCGTCGTGAAGCAGGTAGTTATGGAAAAGATGTGCGCGGATTAAATCGCCTGCATCAATTCGATAAAGTGGAGATCGTACAGATCGAACATCCCGATAAGTCGTATGAAACGCTTGACAAAATGGTTGAACACGTTTCAGGATTGTTACGTTCACTGCAACTCCCATTCAGAATACTACGTTTGTGTGGTGGTGATATGAGTTTTGCAAGTGCTCTGACTTACGATTTTGAAGTTTACTCTGCTGCACAGAAAAAGTGGCTGGAAGTTAGTTCAGTTTCTAATTTCGAGACTTTCCAGGCTAACAGAATGAAGCTTCGTTATCGCCAAGGAAGCGAAAAGCCCCAAATTGCGCATACTCTCAATGGTAGCGCACTCGCTTTGCCCCGAATAGTTGCTGCATTATTAGAGAATAATCAGACGCCAGATGGCGTTATAATACCCGATGCAATCCGTTCATATACGGGTTTCGATAAGATCAATTGAAAAACAAAACTAAATTTATAAAAACAGGAAAAGCAGTAGGTTCACTTTTGACCTTGCTGCTTTTCTTTGCTTTGAACTCATTCGGACAAATGGGACAGGATCGTCAGCTTGCCGATCAATATCTCAATAATGCTGAATATGAAAAAGCTGCGCAGCTCTACGATAAGTTGATGGACAAAGATCCATTTGGAACTTATCCACAGTATTATAAATGTTTGCTGGCAATGAAAGATTTCAATGAAGCCGAAAAGCTTACAAAGAAAATGATCAAGAAGCAGGAAACAAGTTTGTCGTTTCTGGTTGATCTTGGATATATATATGCTCAGATAAATCAGCCTGAAAAAGCAAAAGCGCAGTATGAGAAAGCGATCAAATCACTAAAACCTGATCAGGGTCAGATCATGAATCTGGCGAGTACTTTTTTAAATCGTCTTGAAACTGATTATGCATTGCAAACCTATCAGGAAGGCAGAAAGATGATGCGTGAGATCTATGGTTTTTATTTTGAGACTGCTGAAGTGTATTATCAGAAAGGGAATTATCAGGCAATGATAGAAGAGTATCTCGATGCTGTGGTTGATAATCCGATGATGCAGCAAAGTGTTTTGAATATTATGCAGGCACGTGTTGGCTTTGATCCGGAAAACAATCGTGGTGATATGCTTCGTACTTCTTTGCTTCGAAGAATTCAGAAAACTCCCGAGAGAAGTGAATTTCCGGAAATGCTGATCTGGTATTTTATTCAGCAGAAAGATTTTGAATCCGCATTGATCCAGGCTAAAGCAATTGATAAGCGGATGAAAGAAGACGGTAGCCGGATCATGTCGATCAGTTCTATGGCGGGAGCAAATTTGAATTACGACATTGCAATAAAAGGTTATCAGTATGTTGTAGAAAAAGGAAAAGACAATAACAATTACATTCCGGCACGAATGGAATTGCTGAATACTTATAACAGAAAAATTACAGAAGAAAATATTTATACGAAAGCAGATCTGATAAAACTGGAAAGCGATTATGAACTGACGCTTTCTGAATTAGGAAGATCAGGCCGGACAGCAGGACTGATCAAAGGCCTTGCTCATCTACGTGCATTTTATCTTGATAAGATCGATACAGCAATTACCGATCTTGAACAAGCAATTGATTATCCCGGAATCGCTGCGCAAACAAAAGCAGATTGTAAACTTGAATTGGGTGATGTATATCTTTTCAGTGGAAATGTCTGGGACTCTGATCTTCTGTATGCACAAGTTGACAAGGATTTCAAGCATGATGCATTAGGACAAGAGGCAAAGTTCAGAGGTGCACGACTGGATTATTTCCGCGGCGATTTTCTCTGGGCGCAGGCGCAGTTGGATGTTTTGAAATCTGCAACATCACAACTTATTGCGAATGATGCGCTATCATTAGCGCTACTTATAAGCGACAACATCGGACTTGATTCCACGACAGATGCATTGATGCTTTATTCACGTGCCGATCTTTTAAGTTACAGGAATAAGAATGATGATGCTCTCGTTGTTCTCGATTCAATTCATATACTTTACCCCGGACATTCGCTTGTCGACGATGCCTGGTTTAAAGAAGCGCATATCATGGACATGAAAAGAAATTATAAAGCGGAGGATTCCCTCTATGCAAAAATTCTAGAGTATGACAGCGCCAGTGTAATTGCAGATGATGCACTCTATCAACGTGCAGTTCTCCATGAAACAAAACTAAACGATAAAGTCAAAGCCCAGGAACTCTATCAGGATCTGATTGTAAAATATCCGGGAAGTGTTTTTGTGGTGGAGGCGAGGAAGAAGTATCGGGCGTTGCGCGGCGACGTCATAAATTAACGAATAACGAATAGTGAATAACGAGAAAATCTGCGTTTAAATCTGCGTGATTTGCGAGATCTGCGGGAGATTTTTTTTAAACACAGAGAGGTTAACTGGAAATCAAATCTAATTTCGATCAGGAGAAAAAGTCAATATAAACTCAGTCCTTCTACTCTCAACTTACCAATTATTAAAATATGATTCTATACAACGTCACAACCAACGTAGATGCTTCCATCCATGAAGAATGGCTTCAGTGGATGCTTAATTCTCACATTCCGGATGTAATGATTACGGGAATGTTTTTGGAATTTCATATTCTGAAAGTAATCAGTGAAGATGAATCGGGTGGACATACTTATTCAGTACAATACTTATGTGAAAGCATAGAAAAGTACCAGCAGTATGAAGACATTTATGCTCCTGCTTTGCGGGCGGATTTTATTGCAAGGTATAAGGATTCGACGGTTTCGTTTAGGACGTTGTTGGATGTGATAAAGTAATAATTAATTTAATTTGACCAAAGAACTTAGATCCTCATCCGGTGTCAGAGCCAAGAAAGCCCTCGGACAACATTTCCTCAAAGACCCTGCGATCGCCGATCGCATCGTTGGTTTTTTAGGAGAGAGTAAGGCATATACTGATATCCTGGAGATCGGTCCGGGGATGGGAATTCTTACTGACTTTCTTTTTGAGAAGAAAGGTTACCGGACGAGAATTGTTGATCTCGATGAAGAATCTATCACATATTTGAATAGCAGATTTCCGTTGCGACAACAAGATATTATTCATGCTGATTTTTTGAGAATGAACTTCGATGAATTCTTTAAAGGACAGTTTGCAATCATTGGCAATTTTCCATACAACATTTCTTCGCAGATCTTATTCAAAGTACTTGATGACCGCGATAGAATTCCCGAAGTAGTTGGTATGTTTCAGAAAGAAGTAGCCATGCGGATCGCAGGTGATCCCGGCAGTAAGGAATATGGAATTCTCAGTATATTCATGCAAGCATATTACGATGTAAAAGTTGTAATGCAATTGAATGAAACGGATTTTCAACCGCCACCGAAAGTAAAGTCTGCAGTTTTGCATTTTCTACGGAAAGATAATTTTGAACTGGGATGCGATGAAAAGGAATTTCGTAAAACAGTAAAAATGGCGTTTAACCAAAGAAGAAAGACTCTTAGAAATGCAATGGGTGCGATGATAGCGAAAGATGTTGAAATTCCTTTTTCAGGATTGCGTGCAGAAGCATTGAGCTGGCAACAATTTGTGCAACTGACAAATTTTATAATCGAACACCGGACAAACGAATCAAATTGAAAATACTTTTTATTGATACTGCACATCCTTTTTTGTGGGAAAGCATGGTTGCTGACGGTCACGAATGTCTTGCAGCAGATAAGTTTTCGCCCGAGGAGATCTATTCGCATTTGCATGATACAAATGGAATCGTGATCAGAAGCAGAGTAACCATTGATAAAAGTTTTCTCGAAAAAGCAACTGCTCTGAAGTTTATTGCTCGATGTGGTGCAGGAATGGAAAGCATCGATGTTGAGTATGCTTCGCAAAAAGGAATCGCTTGTCTTAATTCACCTGAAGGAAATCGAAATGCTGTCGGTGAACACGCTCTTGGAATGTTGCTAATGCTTTTCAATAATCTAAATCGTGCCGACAGACAAGTTAGAGCAGGGGAGTGGGTTCGTGAAAAAAATCGTGGTCACGAACTGGAAGGCAAAACAGTTGGTATTATCGGCTTTGGAAATATGGGTTCAGCTTTCGCTGAAAAGTTGAAAGGGTTTAATTGCAAGATACTTTCATTCGATAAATATAGAAGAGATTACGCAAATGATTTTGTACAAGAAGCAACTCTTGAAGAAATTAAACAGCAAGCTGATGTTATAAGTCTGCATACTCCATTGACATCTGAAACGGAATATTTAGTCAATGAAGATTTTATCCACTCTTTTTCTAAGCCATTCTATCTCATCAATACAGCTCGTGGGAAATGTGTTTCCACACACGATCTTGTAAATGGAATAAAGTCTGGAAAAGTTCTCGGCGCTTGTCTTGATGTTTATGAATACGAAGATGCTTCTTTTGAAAAATTCAGTATAGAAGCTGCAGGACTGACGAACAATCCGGATTGGAACTACTTGACACAATCGGAGAAAGTAGTAATGACGCCACATATTGCAGGGTGGACGTTTGAGTCGTTGCGGAAGATTTCGGAGGTTTTAGTTTCTAAGATTAGGAATCTTTAAATTGCTCAGTTTCGCCTAGTAATGATTATGACAAATTATTGATAAAGACCAGATTTTATTGTACGTACTTAGTGTTTAATTTTAAAAACTAACATTATGAAAAAATTTCTTATTGCAACGTTTATATTTACCTTGACATATTGTATTGGGTTTTCCCAAACTACTTTTGTAAAAGAATATTTTACTCCGGGCACTATGAGTGGAGCATCTTCAATTGTTGAAGATGGTAGCGGCGGGTACTTTTTTAATGGCTGGACTTACGATTCATTGACAAATTTGAGTCATACTTTCCTTACAAAATGTGACCCTGCAGGTGCCGTGACTTGGGTAAAAATTTACGATTCTTTATTCTTTTATACCTCGATGAAGGGTTTTGTAAACGGTGATCTTTTAATTGTAGGTTGGCAGTTTTTAATTAGAACAGACAGTTCAGGTAATATAATATGGTCAATTAAAGTGGATGGAGGGAGTGCAATAGATTTGGATGCATTTGTCATAGCATCTAATGGTGAAATAATAGTGGCTGCTAATGAAGGAACTGCCGGTGCAAATTCGACGCAGATTTTTAAATTGGATGCTTCCGGTAATATTATTTGGTCATTTACAACACCTTCAGTTTTTAACAATGTCAATGCAAACAAAATTATTGAGACCTCAGACGGCGGGTTTCTGATTGCATTTGACGGGACTTTTTCAGGACAAAGCAATATCCATTTTATTAAAGTCGATAATTCCGGTAGTATGATTTGGTCGGGATCGGTCGGTTCGGGTTTTGATCATATTGAAGATTTAATTGAATGTAATGATGGAAATTTCCTTTTTGCCGGAAAAGTTTCAGGAGTTGCGTCACTTTCCAAAATCGATACAAGTGGAATGTTTTTATGGAGCAAATCTTATGGACAACCAAATGATCTTATTTTTAAAAAAGTCTTGCAATCAAATGCAGGAAATTTTATAGCAATTGGAAGTAGCATTGATTCTCTAGGCAGAGATATGTTACTGCTAAGTGTTGATTCAAATGGAGATTTTATTGATGCCAAACAATATTCTTCAAATGAATACGGTGACCTTTTGGATATAAAACACTCTCAAAATAATGGTTTTATTGCCATTGGAAAAGATGGATATATGGATCCAATTGGTCCATCAACTTCAAATATTATTAAAGTGCTAAGGGTAGATTCGGCAATGGAAAGTGTATGTAATTACCAGCCATTAATCGTTTTGGATTCAAATCAAACATTAGGTCAATTTCCAGGGACAAACCTTCTTTCGGCAAGTATCATTGTAAATGCTTTTTCCTTAAATGTTTCACCTTATCATATGAATGTTAATATAGAATGCAAATCGATAAATGTTGACGAATTAAACATTGATGATCTTATCGAATTATATCCCAATCCATCATCAAACAAACTAACTGTCGAAATCAGTTCAGGACAGTTTCAAAAAATTGCAATTTTGGATCCGACAGGAAAGCTTGTCCGGGAAATTTATTGTGGTAATTCACGGACTGAAATTGATGTCTCTGTTCTTCCAAAAGGACTTTATTTTGTCAATGGACTCAGTCACGAGCGCATGTTCAGAAAGAGATTCGTGAAGAATTAAAGATTCTGAAAAGCAGTCTCAGAGCTTAAAAGTGTTTCCAAAATGGG
>JAYUWA010000570.1:0-3205 GCA_043753795.1 Bacteroidota bacterium
CATTTAGTGAGATTTAATTTCATTGCTGCTTAGTTCTTAAATTATGCTATAATACTTAATTAACCCGTTGTTCGAAATTCACACATATCTGCCCAAAACCAACGGTCCCTGAGCGAAGTCGAAGGGCGAACGTTTTGAATTTCGAACAACGGGTTAATTAAGTATTATAGCATAATTTAAGAACTAAGCAGCAATGAAATTAAATCTCACTAAATGAAATATGACCGATCATTTTTGAAGAAAATATTAGAATCAGGTATTGGGAAAAAGATTACCAGTATTAATTTTGATATTGATCAAATTGTTAATCCTACGAAATCGGAAAGAATAATTTATGAAACAAGCGTTACAGGAATGCTTATTCAACTTAATTTTGTTGACAATTGGTTAATTGATGCAGCCGACTACACTGATGGAATGGATTATTTAGGTATTGAGGTAAGAGATAATTTCGCGATCGTGGAACCAAATAGAATTGATCAAACTGCAAATAGTCATCTCTCACATGTAATAGACAAGATAATTGTCTCTATTGAAATTATCGAAAATCATTACTCAAGAAAAATAGATCTTCCTTTTGCTTTAAAATTTAAATTTGAAAATAAAAGCATATTGTTTATTGCTTGTGCTGAATTAACTATTTCATCAAGCAACAGTACTTTTGAAAATATTGCGAGAAGTAGAGATAGTTTATTACTGGTTCTTTCTGAAGACGATGCGAAATGGCTTTCTATTACAACAGATTTTGATTTTAAGGATGAATAACAATTAATTAGCAAAGACATATCTAAGTATTAATTTTTTTCTGTTTTCTAACAATTAGTTTCATGAAATTAATTTCAAAAGTTATACGATCTTTACCTATAATTCCTTTTCAATTTTGAAACTAAAACTGCTATCTTGCGACAGAATTACTCTTAAATTATGAAAATTTCGTACAATTGGTTAAAAGAATTCGTGAAAACGGATTTGACTGTGGATCAGGCTGCTGTCATGCTGACTGCAGGTGGACTGGAAGTAGAAAATGTTGAGTCTTTTGAATCTGTCAAAGGTGGTTTAAAAGGACTTTTTGTTGGTCAGGTTCTGACTTGCGAAAAACATCCGAATGCCGATAAGTTAAGTCTGACAACCGTAAATGTCGGTGGTGAAACTCCTTTGCAAATTGTTTGCGGTGCGCCTAATGTCGCTGCCGGACAAAAAGTAATTGTCGCAGTTGTTGGAACTCTTGTTCATCCGGTTACAGGCGAACCATTTGAAATAAAAAAATCTAAAATTCGTGGTGAAGTTTCTGAAGGAATGATCTGCGCTGAAGATGAGATCGGCTTAGGAACATCACATGAAGGCATTTTAATTTTGCCGGAAGATGCTGTTATCGGAACAAAGGCCAGCGATTTTTTCAAACTGGAAAATGATTCAGTTATCGAAATCGGCCTGACTCCAAATCGTGCTGATGCCGCTTCACATCTTGGTGTTGCCAGAGATCTTTCTGCTTTGATCAATACAGAAAAAGCTATTCAGTCGAAGAAAATTGAAAATGATTCAAGTGTTGAATTGCCTTCCGTTGGAAATTTCACTCCCGGAAATGAGCAAGTGATTGAAGTTGTCGTTGAAGACAGTTCTGCTTGTCCGCGATATACTGCAATTACTATCACAAATATTTCGGTAGGTCAATCACCTGAATGGTTGAAAAATCGTTTGTTGTCAATTGGAGTAAATCCAATCAACAATGTTGTCGACATTACTAACTATGTTCTGCATGAAACCGGACAACCATTACATGCATTTGATGCAGATAAAATTTCCGGGAAGAAAGTTGTTGTTCGTCAGGCAAAAGATGGTGAGAAGTTTGTTACACTCGATAAAGTTGAACGGACATTGCACACAGGAAACCTGATGATCTGCAATTCTGAAAAACCAATGTGTATAGCAGGAGTTTTCGGGGGAATTGATTCAGGTATTACTGAAGCTACGAAGACCGTTTTTCTTGAGAGTGCCTATTTTGATGCAGCAAGTATCCGTAAAACAAGTAAGCAACACGGATTAAAAACAGATGCGAGTTTTCGATTTGAACGTGGAACTGATCCCGATATCACAATGTATGCAATGAAACGAGCAGCTCTTCTTTTGAAAGAGATCTGCGGAGGAAAAATTGCATCGCCTGTTATTGATATTTATCCTGAAAAGAAACCGGAAGTTGATTTCAATATTAAATATTCTTACATCGATCAGTTTTCCGGTGAAGTGATCGACAGAAATGTGATCTCAACAATTTTGCTTTCACTTGGAATAAAGATAGTTTCTTACGATGCAGAAGGTCTGAATTTACAGGTTCCGACGTTTAAAGTTGATGTTCTTCGTCCGGTAGATGTGATAGAAGAAATTCTTCGTGTCTACGGTTACGACAGAATTCCACTTCCGAAAAATCAAAGCATTTCCCTTCCGGCAATTGTTGAATTCGACAGAGAAGAGATTCAGAACAAAATAGCAGATTATTTAGCTGCTCAAGGTTTCAATGAAATGCTAACCAACTCGCTGACGAAACAAGAATATAATTCAGCACCGGGATGGAGTGAAGAAAAGTCAGTGAAGGTTCTAAATCCACTAAGTCAGGATCTGGGTGTTTTACGTCAGGATCTACTGATGACAGGTTTGGAAATTCTTGAATACAACAGAAACCGAAAACAAGCCGATCAGAAAATGTTTGAATTCGGAAAAATGTATTCAAAAACAGAAACCGGATATTCGGAATCTTATTGCTTGTCTTTGTTAGCCACCGGAAGAAAACAAGAAGTTTCATGGCAAGGTCCTGTAGCCAATTCCGATTTCTTTTTCTTAAAATCAATTCTTGCCAATGTATTTTCTCTTTGCGGAATTAAATCGTCTGATCTGACAATTAAAGAATCAGAACATCCTGCATATAATTATGGACTCACTTATTTTTCAGGAACGAAAGTAATTGCTGAGATCGGTGCAGTGAAAAATTCCATTCTTAAAAAGTATGATCTTGCAGATGTTTTTTCATGTTCTGTCAACTGGGATCTTGTTATAAAGAAAGCAAAAAAGAAACCTGTTCAATATCAGGAAGTGTCAAAGTTTCCTGCTGTCAAAAGAGATCTTTCAATGATGCTAGATGTTTCAACACCTTTTTCTAAGATCGAAGAGATTGCTTACAAGTCAGAAAGAAAATTGCTGAAAGAAGTTTCTC
>JAYUWA010000571.1:0-9706 GCA_043753795.1 Bacteroidota bacterium
CCTATGAAGCGCTTTACTCATTAATTATTTGACTTCTTGCATTAATTTTCGAACCAAAGGAGAAATAATAATCAAAACTACACCAGCAATTGCAGCATATATTGCTAGTTGATAGTAACCGTCGGTATAGGAGATTAGCTTGTCTACGAGTGAAGCATTCTCTTTTGGACTTGTCATACCTGCGCCGAGTATTCCGGCAGCATATTGTCCGTATGCGCTTGCCAGGAACCACATTCCCATCATAACTCCCTGCAATTTTATCGGAGCAAGTTTGGTCATAATGGATAATCCGATAGGGGAAAGGCAGAGTTCACCGAAAGTGATAATAAAATAGGCGAATGTGAATACACCAAGCGAGGTCATACCATTTTCATCAGCAAAAAATCGTGTTGAATAGAAAGTGTAGAATGCAAGGGCTAAGAAAAGGAAACCCATTCCGAATTTTACCACTGTGTTTGGTTCTTGTTTTCGTTTGCTTAACCAGATCCACAAAATACCCAGAAGAGGAGCGAAGATGATCACGAAAAGGGAGTTCGCAGAATTGTTTACACCATTCGGATCCAGATTTACTCCTGCGATATTATCATTAAGATTATTTGTTGCAAATAAATTCAGTGATCCACCGCTTTGCTCGAAAAATGCCCAGAAAAATATTGAAAAGACAATGAACACTAATGCTGCCCAGAGTTTCTTTCTTTCAGCAGAACTATACTTCGACATTTCATAAAACAAATAGATCAATGTTAATGGTCCGATCGTGTACATAAACCAATCGGTGTACTGAGTTTTTGCAACCATTAGCATAATCACAGGGATGACAGCCAATGATCCAATATAGACAAGGTATTCATACCACTTGCTAGTCTTGCCATTAGCATCCTGTTTAAGTGGTGATAGACCAATCGGCCCCATACTTTTTTGTGTATACAAAAAAGTAAGCAAACTGAACGTCATTACAATTGCAGCTAATCCAAACGCAAGATTCCAGGAGTATGCCTTTCCAATAGTAACACATATATAGCCACCTAATAAAGCACCAATGTTTATGCCGGCATAGAACAAAGAGAAGCCGGCATCACGACGACTGTCATTTGTTTTGTATAGTGCGCCGACCATCGTTGAAATATTGGGTTTAAAAAAACCGGTACCAATGATCGTAAAGCTTAATCCTAAAAAGAAAAATTCTTTTGGATCGGCAGCAAGGATGCAACTGCCGGTGATCATTAATAATCCGCCCCAGAAGAGTGATTTCCTGAAACCAAGGATCTTATCAGCAAACAGTCCCCCGATAAATGTAAAAGCATAAACAAAAGCCTGAGTTGCTCCATACTGAAGGTTGGCCTGATCTTCCTTCATGAACAATTCGCTTACCATAAAGACGGTAAGCATACCCCTCATCCCATAAAAACAAAACCGTTCCCACATTTCAGAGAAGAACAGATACCATAGTTGCTTAGGATATTTTCCCTTGAAGGATTGTATTTCGTCGAGCGTGAGTGTTTTTTCCATATCGCAAAGTAAAAAAATCTAATGAATAACTAATAACTAATAACGAATTGTAAAAAAATTGGGAGTTTCGAGGTGATGTGGGATGAATGTAGGTCGACATTTTTCAGACAATATATCTACCGATCCGGGCTGCCGGCCTCCGCATAGGCATTTGTGTAAACAAAAATCTCCAGGACTAAATCTCGTAAAGTCACACATCAAGGCAATCTTTTTAAATAAATTAGAATCAGAGATTTCCAATGTGTTGAAGTCTGATCATCATGCTAGGTGTCATTTCTATCTAGATTATTGCATTATCTCCAAGTTTATTTCTACACACCGACCTCGAAGAGATCGCATTTTTGTAGAAAGGAAAAGCCCTTGCAAACCCGACCTCAGAGAGGTCGCATATTTGTAGAAAGAAAAAGGCCCAGCCGAACCCGACCTCGAAGAGGTCGCACATGATAACGTAATATCCTCTCATCATATAAATAAAATCAAGAAATCTTGCTAGCTGTTTAATTTTCTTTTCGAGTTTTATTTGCAGTGCCCAAAACACCTATCCTGTATTGTCAATGGACGTGGCCACAGAGGCCGTAGGAAATCATCTGACTTCTGACAGTTTGCCTTTAATGACAGACACCACAATTTTTGATGTTGGAATGAATGTCAACTTATATGACACGCTAAATATTCAGGAGATTGAGGTCATGATCGGTTCAAGTCCGGGTACATCCAATATTTTTTCCCGAAGTTTTGTTTATGATGTTTCCGGCTCACTTGGAAGCGGTGCTTCTTATTCAAGAGATGAATATAAGATTCATCTTGGTCTTGGATCACTTATGCAAATGCTGGATTATTATTGTCAGGTGCGCATTAAAAGAACCGATGGAAGTTACACCACAGCAGTTGTCTTCAATCGTTAATTATTTTTACTCTTTTACAAAACCAATCTCCCATGAATATATTAACTCAAATGATGAAATCCTTCATCGTAATATTTATCATATTCCTATTTAATTCTACAACTATCTTTGCCGGGAATTATACCTGGAATGGTGGAACATCAACAGCTTGGGGAACAAATACAAATTGGACTCCCAATGGTGTTCCTTCTACAAATGATACAGTGACCATTGTTACCGGCTCAAATAATGTCTATCTAGCTTCAGCAACAACGGTGAAGGTAATGACGATGACCTCCGGTACACTAGATCTTCAGTCTTATACATTGACAATAACCTCAACATGTAATTTTAATTCAGGCGCCATCAATAATGGTAGACTTACTGCTTACGGAACGGCAGTCCTCACATTTAAAGGAACACAATTTGGTGCAAAAGTTACTGCCACCGGAAATTCAATTTTGCTGAATGGTTCTGTTTTCAGTGACAGTTTATTTGTCATTAAGAAAGGTAGTTCCAACGATAATGGCAAAGGAGGTAATACTTTCAATGGAGTGGTTCAGTTAGTAGATAGTGGCACCGGCTCAATCGTGCTTGCTGATTCTTTTCCGGATACATTTAATTCAACCTTATCGATTAGAAATACTAGTACCGGAACAGTGTATATAGCACACAGAGCTACTGGTACCCAATTTAACAACGATGTGACTTTCAGTGGCTCAAATATATACAGCAATTACTATGGAACAGCAACTTATTCCGGAAATATTATTCTGGACAGAGAAACGGGAAATATGTTTTTTGGGACATCTACCGGTTCATGTACTCAGGTTCATGGAAAGAAAATAAGTATCAGCAGTAAAGGAATATCATCAGGGAGAATCGGACTCAGAAATTTTACTTCCTTAGATTCTTCATCAGCTATTAATTTAACTGTTACAGGTAGTGCACGTCTCTATTTTTGGGAAGGCTCAACCTTTCATGATACTATAATCGCCTCTGCGCCTCAATTATTATTGAATGGAACAAAGTTTCGTAATGTAACTAGTTTTACCTCTACTACGGGTGGAATAGCATCCAGTGGTGGATGTTACTTTGCAAAAGCCATGACATTTGTAGGCAACAGTTCTACTTCGGCCTTGATTGCACTAGCAAGTACTAATGCAGATACATTTGCTCTTTCATCTTACTTTGAAAATACGAAAGGGACATTGACAATAAATAAGGGATTGTTTTATGGAAAAACGACAATAAAAAACAATTCCACTACTGGAGAAGGATTCTTTATTGCATCTACAGGAAGCTGTACATTTAAGGACACCCTCTATATCTATAAGTTTGGTAGTCTAGGGGTTCGTTTTGGTAGCAGTGGCGGAACAACATTGCTCGATAGCAATAGTGTATTTATCACTGAACCAGGCGCTGAAGGAACTGCTTTTATGCAGAACGTTATAAAACTTAGTGTAAGTATATTGACAATGGAAGAATCACCATCAGAATTAACACTTACTTCCGGTAACAGTTTCAATGGTAACTTTTATTTCCATGGTAAATCTGTGGCTTCAACAGGAACGATATTCAATTCGGCAGCAACATTGAAGATGCATGCCACATCAAATGTTACATTTGGCGGTGGCAATACTTTCAACGGGGCAACGGTGATTCAAGATTCAAGTTCCACTGCACATAATACCTACCTTGCAAATAGTATAGCCGACGATTACAATGCCGATATCACCTTCATTCAAAAAGGTACTGGTGTAAATTTATATCCAGCATACACAAAGAATTCAACATTCTCAGGCAACATCACTACTGACGGAACTTCCTCTATGCAATTGGGTGGAAATGGCGGTAAAGTAATATTAGATGGAACAATTGCTCAGACGATTAGTCGTGGAGTATCCTATCTCTATCCAACAATAAAAAAACTCCAAGTTAATAAGGCAAGTAATTCGCTGACCTTAAATACTCCACTAATTGTTTCGGATTCATTGCAACTCACAAAAGGAAGAATTAATACAGATACTACCAATCTACTTTCTATTTCGCATGGTGGAAAACTGATCGGTGGAAGCGACTCTACATATATTAATGGCCCTTTGAAGAAAACTGGAAACACTGCATTTACTTTTGCAGTCGGTTCTTCGTCTCTTGCTCATCCTTATCACCCGATTGAAATCACTGCCCCGACTTCATCAACTGATGCATACACGGCCCATTATTTTCCAACAGCACAAACAATTGGCACAGCCATTGATTCTACAATTGATAATCTAAATGCCTGTCAATACTGGAATCTTGTTCGCAATGCAGGAACATCGAAAGTAAAAGTGAAACTTAGTTGGAATAATGATAGTTGCGAAACTATATCTCCAAGTAATTTCAGAGTGACAGGGTGGAATGGATCGATGTGGGAGGATCTTGGGAATGGTGCTATAACAGGCGATAGCATTGTTGGAACTGTGCAGTCGGGGGATAGTTTGAATTCGATTAGTAGTTTGACGTTGGCGTTTTTAAAGTGTTCGGCATTCAGTAAAACTGTAATGTATGAAAATGTACGTTGTAAAGGTGGTTCAGATGGAAATGTTGTTCTAACAGCTAAAGGCGGAACTTCAAATTATTCATATTTATGGTTGAACGGCTTTGGAGCCAATTCGATCGCAAGCAATTTAAGAGCAGGAAAATATTATTTTCAAGCTACAGATTCAAGAGGTTGTCTGCTTTCTGACAGTATTACTCTTTCAGAACCTGACTCGATCCAAGTTGCATTTAGTAATACATTATCAACATGCGGAGATTCAACTGGGTCTATTTCAGTTACGCCAAGTGGAGGAGTAAGTCCTTATAAATATTTATGGCCTTATAACATTTCCAAATTAAATAATTTAGATAGTATTCCTTCAGGAAAATATTCAGTTTTAGTCACAGACAGTAATGGATGTCGAAGTAGAAAGGAAATGTTTCTACAGGATAGTGATGGACCAGGAATGAATATTTTAAATCAAATTAATCCTACTTGTTTCGGATTAGATAGCGGAAGTGTCGAAATTGAAGGCGCAGATCTGAATACTCCTTTTAATTATTTATGGTCCAGATCAGCAAGCGATACCAACGCTATCATTAATTTCCTTCGAGCAGGGATTTATGTTGTTCAAATTACTAATTCATTAGGTTGTATTTCATTCGACACAGTTGAGATTACACAACCAGATACTTTTGGCGTGAGTGTTCAAGTTACAAACACTCCCTGCGGAAGTAGTACTGGTGAAATTATTGCAACGCCTTATGGGGGAACTGGACCATATGCTTACACTTGGGTGAATCATATTGATACTGATTCTATTCTTTCCAGTTTAAATGCAGGTACAGATACCTTGTATTTAACCGATGTAAACAATTGTACTATAAGAAAAGGAATTGAAATGTTAACTTCATCTGGGCTTAGCATTTCTTCTGAAATACTTTCAAATGTTGTTTGTTTTCCGGATAGTGGCGGCACAGTTAAGGTAAACGTAAGTGGTGGAACATCTCCTTTTACATATAATTGGTCGCCTATGGGAAGTAATAACGATACGGTTAGCGATCTTATGCCTGGTGATTACATTGTAACTGTAATAGATAGTAATGGTTGTAAGCAAAAAACTTCTTTCTCTCTGACAAGTTCTCCACAAATTCTTGCGAACTTATATCCAGTAAGTCCTTCAAATGAATCGAACTCTGATGGACGAATAGATTGTTTCCCAACTGGCGGAACTGCTCCTTATTATTATTTGTGGAACGATTCATCAACAAGTAATTCTTTAGAAAATATTGCAATTGGAAATTATTCTGTGAGAATCATGGATCAGAATGGATGCACGGCCTTTCAAAGTATAAATCTTAAAGCCCCGCTCATAACTTGCTTCGGAGATAACACTATTCAACAAGACTGTACACCGTTTTATACTGGGCCACCACCTTGTACAAGTTGTACCACGCTAACATTAAATATTGAAGATTTCGGTGCTGATGGATCTGATGAATTATCTGATCATTGTGCTTTTGAAGAAGCCGCAGCATACATAAGTCAAGTGAATCCAAATGCAATAAAAACACTTGTTATCCCAAGCGGAACATATTATGTCGGCTATCAAGAAGAAAGTTTTTGGCCAAATGATCCGGTATTTTTAAAACTTGGTGCGAATGTTTTTTATCTTGAAGGAATTAATAATTTGACATTTACTGGAAATCCATCAGACCCAAAACCAATCATCCGATTTAACGAATGTCTTCTTTATGGTGCATTTATTAATAATTTAACAACAAATACTACGGATAGATTTTTAAGTGATATTCCAGGTAGAAAAATTAAATGTTCTGTGAGTGGTAATACTGTAACAACAACGGATAATATTGCATGGATGACGGTGGGTGATAAGGTTTACGATTCTGATCCGAATAATGTATTTTACCTTGGAGGGACAAGGACTCCATTTTTTACCGGAACAACCGTTACTTCAATAACACTTCCAAATACATTTACAATTTCAACTGCACCATACGTTAATATGGATTATAATTTACATATTCAAACTGCTTGTACAGTTCAGGCTTCAGTTTACACCAATATAGCATCTGTAGGACAAATGTTTCGTTTCAGAGAATGCAATAACATTACTCTAAATTATCTCGAATTAGATGGAAACATTGACAACATTGTTATTGGCGGAGGTATGAATAGTGACGGTATACAAGTAGATTATGATGGAATTATGGCCAATGCTTGCAATAACTTATTGATAAATGAAGTAGATGTACATCATTTTGGGCATGACGGAATTTGGATTAACTACATGTCAACCCCTGGTTGCCCAGTAGGACAACAGAGCAGTTTTTTTATGGACGCTCATATTACAAACACAACTTCAAGATATAATGGCAGAAATGCTTTGAGTTGGACTGGGGGAAGGGGTTTAACTGTAGTGGGCTCTGATTTTAGTTTTACAGGTCAAAGTAGACTCGTTAGTCAACCAGGGTCGGGAATGGATATTGAATTTGAATTAAGCAATAATCCTAATTCTGATGGATACTTTGAAAGGACAACCTTCCGTTATAACAAATATCATGGAGTAATCAGTGACGCTAATTCGCATGGTTTTGCCCATCTTGTTCGAGACTTTGTATTTTATCGTTGCTCCTTCATTGGTTCTGAAAATGGCGATGCTTTGTGGCCAAACACACGAAATTTCCTATTTGAAGATTGCGAATTTGTAGGCAAAGTACAGAATCCATTTCCTGTTATTGCTGCATCTCCTACTGATCCAATAATCAATGACAATACGAAATTCTTAAATTGTACTTTTGATGAGGAGTACACAGAAAATGGGAGCGATGTTCCTACAGAATTCTTAGGAAAACATTACTTCTCCTTATCTCCCGAAGAAACCGAAATTATAAGCGGGAATAGAGTAATTAATTCGGACTGTGGAACAACGGGAAATAACACTGGAATTAGGGAGCACGGAGCATTGTTAGACTTTTATAACGCTAGTAGAGTTGAAATGGAAAATTGTACAATTAGGACAAATTTAACTAATAAACTTATGAACTTAGGTATAGGTGTTACTCTTACGGAACTTAACTATAATCATTTAACAGACTGCTATTTTTCAAGCAGTGGCCTTAATTTCGTAATTACCGATGCTTTTGACAATTGTACTTGCGATCATGAATTGATTCGCATTAGAAATACTCGCAGTGATGGAACAAATCAAGTTATATGGAATAGTCCTGTTCGACCTGATCCTACACCTATTACACCTAATCCTTGTGGAACAGCTCCTTGGGTACATTGGTCATCTATTGATTATCGAGACGCGGTTACAAACCCATCAGGTACTGTTCTAGCAGGAGGAAACACTTCTGGTTCTCCCCCCACTACGGAAGGGTGGGGAGTAATTTGGACAGCTCCTACTGCTACGCCAACTGTTTTATGCAGTAAATTTTTAGATCGGGTTGATCCAAATTCCGCAATGCCTTTATATGCCGTACCTTGTCATGACATTCCTGTAGGTTATCCAACAATCTGTGTTCAAAATGCAAGACCAGCTAAAATGAAAAGACCAGTTCCAGAAATAAGAAGTTTGCGTGTCATCCCAAATCCAGTAAATACAGAATTGAACGTTCAGAATCTTGAGGTCGGAAAAAAATATTATATTAGAGATTTACTAGTAACATTAATAATGGAAAAATATGTAACAAGTTCAAATGAACTCATTAACATTTCATTATTTCCACCAGGAATCTATATATTGGAATCTGAAGGAGCTGTTCCTTCAAAAATTGTTAAGCAATGAAAAAATATCTTTCCTATGTTTTACTTTTCCTTGTTGGGTTGAAATTAAATGCTCAATCCATAGAATCACAAAGAGTATTTGGTGGTTCTGAAGATGACATAGGGACCTCAATATATTGTTCACCTAGCTATGAAATTATTGTTTGCGGTTCATCAAGGTCGAATGATGGAGACATTACTTTTCATTTCGGACCAGCAGGGTTAGATGACGTTTTAATTTTAAAAACTGATAGTAATTGTAATGTTAACTGGAATAATAGTTTCGGAGGGACATCAGGAGATAAAGGAATAAAATTGATACCAACATTTGACAATGCCTATCTATTTCAAGCTTACACAATATCAACAGATGAAAATGTAACAGGAATACATAATCATGGACCGGATATTTGGTTAGCAAAACTAAACTCACAATTTACAATTGAATGGGAAAATTGTTTTGGAAGTTTTGATATTGAGAATCCTATTGATGTAATTCAATTGGTTGATTCAGGTTTCATTGCAATGGGTGAAACCAATGGTGATGATGGAGATGTAAGCGGAAATCATGCAGCAGGTAACAAAGACATATGGGTTTTTAAAGTTGATAAATTAGGAGTATTGCAATGGCAGACTTGCTTGGGAAGTTGGGACTTTGATTATGGTGGCTCTTTAGTGGCCAGTGAAGACAACGGAATATTGGTTCTTGGAAGTGCTATCACTGGTCAAGGAGGAACCATTCAGTGTAATAGTTCAATACTAGGACAAAATGTGTGGTTGGTTAAATTAGACTCTTTAGGTAATGTTCTGTGGGACAAATGCTATGGTAGCTCGGGTAATGATGAAGGTGTTGATATTATTGCATCCCCAAATGGAGGATATTTCGTTTTAGGATATGCAAGCTATGGTGATAGAGACGTAACAGGTTATATTGGCATGGTTGATTTTTGGTTATTAAAAATTGATGACTTAGGTAGTCGACCCTCAAAAAGTCATT
>JAYUWA010000572.1:0-3195 GCA_043753795.1 Bacteroidota bacterium
GTCAAGGGTCAAAGGTCAAAGGTGATGGCCGATTAAAATACATAAAAACACCTCAATGAATTACGATGAATTAAAAATCCGACGTGCGTTTTCGGATAAAGACTGGCAGGAAATTAAAGCTCACGATACGTGGCAGATTTTCAAGATCATGTCTGAATTTGTAGACGGCTTTGAAAAGTTAAGTAAGATTGGACCATGTGTCTCTATCTTCGGTTCGGCAAGAACAAGTCCGGATCACCACTTCTATCATCTTGCGGAAGAGATTGCATTTAAGCTGACGAAAGAAGGCTATGGAATTATTACCGGTGGCGGACCGGGCATTATGGAAGCAGCGAATAAAGGAGCTAAAACGGCAGGTGGTAAATCTGTCGGTCTAAACATTGAATTACCATTTGAGCAAAGCTCAAATCCATATATTGATCCCGATAAGTTGATCACTTTCGATTACTTCTTTGTCCGCAAGTTGATGTTTATTAAGTATGCTCAGGGCTTTGTCGTATTACCGGGAGGTTTCGGAACGATGGACGAATTGTTTGAGGCGTTGACGTTGATTCAGACAAAGAAGATTGGAAAATTTCCGATCGTTTTGGCCGGAAAAGAATATTGGGCCGGGCTTTTCGACTGGATTAAGACAGTTTTGGTTGCTGAAAAAATGATCAATCCTGCTGACCTCGACCTCGTCTTCCTTGCTGATGACGCGGACCACGCGGTAAAACACATCAATGATTTCTACAGTCGTTACTTGCTGAAACCTAACTTTTGATAAGCGAGTGGTTATCAACATTTGGTAATGGATAACTGAATCATTTTCATTCGGAGAAGTTTCAATTGTTAAGCTAATTTGAGGCCTGAATAATATTCAAGCCCAATGATTAAAATTATACTCCTGTTTGCATCGGCATTATCGATCTTTATTGCATCGATCTTTGTCGCTCCTGATTCAAAGATCTTTGTAGAACAGACATTTCCCGCTGAAGTAAAGCCGGGTTCTGAATTTACTGTAACTCTTACTGTCCATAAAGGAAAGCAAACCGGCTTTGCCCGCTTGCAACAGTTTCTTCCAAAAGGATTCACTGCAGAAGCAATTGATACAAAGAAAGCACAATTCATCAATGATGAAGAGAGTGCTAAATTCATCTGGATCTCCCTCCCTGCCGACGAAGTTTTTTCAGTTTCGTACAAAGTAAAAGTTGGCGATCATATCGATGGCAAGCAAGTAGTGAATGGGCTCTTTTATTATATCCAGGACGAGAAAACACAAAAGATCGCTTTAGATCCGATTGAAATTACGGTCAGCAATTCTGCCACTGCAATTGAAAACCGACCTAATGTTGAGCGCAAATTGATCAGTGTAAATCCGGATAAAGGCGAATACAGAGTTGAACTCACGATTCATCCCAATCAGGAAACCAGTAGTGCTCAGTTCATTGACGACATTCCGGTAAATTTTAATGCAACTGCAATTGAAACAAATGGTTCTACCTTCACTTTTGAAGGACAGAAAGCAGTCTTTTCATGGACAACCTTTCCGACAACATCACCGTTTACCATTTCGTATCTGGTTCATTCTTCCTCTTCTAAAACTGCTCCGGAAATAAACGGAATGCTGGTGTATGGCACCAATGAAAATAAGTCTGAAACAGAAAGAGCTGCTGAAGTTGCAGCAGATGACGCTACACCGGATTCAATAATTGATGCATTGATCAGCAATGAAAATGAAAGACAATTGATGGCAGCGAAAGCTCTGGAAGAAAATAATGCTACAGCAAATGCATCGACTTCAACGACAGATCTGAATTTACCGGCACCGCAGTCAGGAGTTTATTACAAAGTGCAGATCTGTGCAACGAGAAAAAGTCCATCGCGAACAGGACAGTTTTTTGAAAAGAAATACAAAGTGACCGATAATGTTGAATTGACAAATCATGAAGGCTGGAAAAAATACATTATCGGAAGTTTTTCTTCATATGAAGAAGCAAAAGAATTCGGTAAAAAAACAAGAGAACTGGTAAAGGATGCTTTCATTGTGGCCTACGATAATGGCGAAAGAATTCCTGTTAGTCAGGCACAATCGAATAAAAAAATCAATCAATAGAATCAGTGAATACAAATAACCACACAATGCGAATACTCCTCTCTTACTCCTTAGCATTTACACTTTTCATTACAACTAGTTCTATTGCACAGGATGCAGCAAAAAAAAGCAGCTTCAAACTTCCTGTGATCAGTATTTCACAAGGTCCGATGAACTTCAATGGTGACATTGGATATAATAGATTGAATCAACCATTGACAGCACATTCAGGTCTGGAATTCAGCATTCAGAATCATACTGAAAGACGGTTATCGTTCGGATTATTTTTTCTTTCAGGAAGAATGACCGGAGAGGAAAATACTGTTGACAAACATTCAAATTTTAAAGCCTCTGTTTTCTCTCAGAGCCTTCGTGTTCGATATGAATTGGTCAGTAAAAAAAGAAGTGATCAGGTTTTATTCCCATATATTACTGCAGGCGTTGAGTATATTTCATTTCGATCTAAAACAGATCTGTTTGATGAGAATGGTAACTTCTACTACTATTGGTCTGACGGATCAGTAAGAATCGCTCCTGAATCAGGCAACAATTCCGGTTCACCGGCAACACGCAGAGATTATTCTTACGAAACAAGTCTTCGTGATGCAAACATCGATGGTTTCGGAAAATATAAAGAGTCTGCAATAGGTTTTCCAATCGGGGCCGGCGTTCGCTTTAAAATCGGAAACAAATGTTCGCTTGATTTCAGTTCTATCCTTCATACAACTAATACTGACTATATCGATGGCATTACGCCAGAAGGAATTGAAGGTCGTCAAGGCAATGCAAAAAAGGACAAGTTCTTTTATACTTCTATCGCTTTCAGAATAGACTTTGGTGCAGAAAGAGACAGAAAGAACAGTCGTTATAATTATGTCCCTGATGTCCGTGGAGTAAACTTCGAAGAGCTTACGAGTGATGATGCTGATGGCGATGGAATTCCAGATGTTCGTGATGATTCATCAGCCACTCCGGCTTCAAACCAGGTTGATGTAAATGGAAAACCACTTGATAAAGACGATGATGGAATACCTGACTACCGTGATCTGGAATTGAACAGTGCGGCATATGCTGTGGTGAATGAAGAAGGAGTTACTATCACCGAAGAAATGATCGAAGAA
>JAYUWA010000573.1:0-3173 GCA_043753795.1 Bacteroidota bacterium
GATCCGTGATTTCTCCAGTTTGAAGTATGCCATAACTGAGTGAAATCTTCTGAAAAAGAATTTGCAGCCCAACTGCCTAACATCATATCATAATTATGCGCACGTGCCCGTTCCAGAAAAAGTTTCAGTTCCATCGGAACCGGATTGATTTTTATGCCGACCTTCTTCAATTCTTCACTGATCAGCATAGCCATATCACGCCAATCGGGAGATGTATTCAGGTAATTCAGATCGGCTTCGAAAATAATTTTCTGACCATTGATCACTCTGTCGAGTATACCGTCGTTATCACTATCTGACCATTTTGCTTCGGTCAGCAACTTACCGGCTTCTTTCAGATCCACTTTTATTGGTTTCAGATCTGAATTGAATTCTTTTTTCAGTGGCGATACATTCGTAACCATCTGGCGACATTGATCACTGTATTGAGCATAGATCAATCTTGTGATCTTATGGATCGGAACACTTAATGCAAGCGCTCTTCTGGTTTCTTTATCTGTGAAAAGTGATTTTCTATTTGCTTCCTCCGGTCGTTGATTCAAACCAATGTATGTGTAATTATAAGTCGGACTGACAAATGAACTATAATTGTTTTTGAAAGGTTCATTTTCATTCAAAGCCAGAAAACTACTCATTGAAATATTATTCGATACATCAAAATTCTGATTTTTAAATTCCAGTTGCTGGGAATTATCATCCTTATTGATCTTGTAAATAATTTTTTCAGGAAAAGAATGCTCGTGATAATCTTTTGATCCTTCCGTCCAGTGGTTTTTCTTTTTTATCAGGGTAATAAATTGTCCCGACTCCCAGCGTTCAACTTTATACATGCCGAGTCCATTCAGATGTTGTGGATCGCGACCGTATTTATCGGAATTGAATTCCATCGCCCAGTCTTTTAGTTGCTTTTCTTTTTCAGCGCGAAAGGAGGTGTCGTTGAACTGATCAAGCGAGTAATTTGCAAGAACATTTTCCCGATCATGATACTTTCGTTGCAGAACTGGAAATGAACCAAACCAAAATTGGTTTTGAATGTTCTTTGTTCTCATCAGGACCTGAAATATATTTGGATTGCTTTCATGTTGAATAATATTTTTCAAATTCCTCCAATATGTTTTCACAGCCGGATTATTGACTAACGGACATGAATATGCTTTAGCTGTAAATAGAATATCTTCAAAGGTGAGTGGAGTATTGTCATCCCACTTTGGACCGGATTTTAATTCATATATATATGAGAGGCCATCTTCTGATGAAATGGGCGGTGCTTTCACTAATCCTGCTATCATAGCTTGATTTTCGTAATCAGTGTATAGAATAGTGCGTTGGGTAAGAAGAATGATCTCGCTCCTTGGCGCCGAATTCCCGTTTGTAGGATGCAGATTATCCGGGTCAGAGATCGAGTGGACGATCACAGTATTTTCTTTAGACCAATCTGCGAGCATTGTTTTTTCGTCTTCGATTTTTGACGAAATCCCTGAAACCGGTGTTAATTCTGATTCCTTTTTATCCTTACAATGCGCCAGGCTGAAAATGGCAAATGCTCCGATTAGAATATTTTTCAATGGCTTTATTTTGAACTGAAATATCAGGATTTTTTATTTGTGTCTATAAACTAATCGATCTAGTAGTTATATGTAACTGAATTTCAGGTTAATTGCTTGTTGAAAAGAAATCCCGTCCTTATTTGGAATTAATCTAAATAAGATGCACTTTTGCCACCGAATAATTAGAATCAATCTAAATAATATGAAGAAATACTTACTACTTGCATTTTCAATGTGCATATTAATTCAGAAGTCTCAGGCGCAAACTTCATCTACTGCAGAAGAAATAATGCTAAAGGACACAACACAGAACGATACATATGTTGGTGGATATGGTAATGCTTATTATCATCGTGACAATAATATTGAAACAGCGACCATGAATCTGGAAAGGTTTGTGTTGTTCTTTGGCCATAAATTCAATAGTAAGTTTTCCTTTTTTAGTGAATTGGAAGTAGAAGATGCAAAAATTGAAGGTGGTGAAGAAGGTGGTGAAGTGGCTCTTGAACAATGTTTTATTCAGTTTAATGTTGATGCAACGCATTACTGGAAATTCGGATTGTTCATACCTCAGATAGGAATTTTGAATCAGAATCATTTACCTGAAACGTACCATGGAAATGAAAGAAACAGAGTGGAGTCGCTGATTATTCCTGCAACATGGAGAGAATTAGGTGTTAGTTATAATGGAAGTCTTTCCAAACTGCCTTTATCCTATACGATTGGAATTGTAAACGGTTTAAACTCGCAAGGATTCAGACACGGCAAAGTTATTCGTGGCGGAAGACAATTAGGCAGCAATGCTACAGCAAACAATCTTGCTCTTACCGGCGCAATTGAATATTCTTACAAGAAACTAAAATTTCAAGTGAGTGGTTATTATGGTGGTTCTGTTGGACTATCACCTCGTGAGGCAGACAGTCTGCAACTTGAATCCGGCATCTTAGGCACTCCGGTTGGAATTGCTGAGGCAAACATCAGATATAATTCCGGTCGTTTTGCATTTAAAGTTTTGGCGGCTACAGTTTCAATTACAAAAGCAGCATCAATTAACCGTGCTTATGCAAGCAATACACCGGCAATGGCAATTGGTGGGTATGCAGAAGTTGCTTATTCGGTTTACAAATCAAAAAGCAAAGACAGCAAAGCAAATCTTATGGCTTTTGCACGCTACGAAAAACTTGATTTGAATTCAGACATTCCTACAAACGGAATTATTGATCCAACTCTCGATCAACAACACATTGTAGTTGGTTTAACTTATTTGCCGGTCAGTAATGTAGTATTCAAAGCTGACGTCAGATTTAAAACTACAGGAGAACAAAATCCTGCCCTAATCATTAACCCAAGCCCGACCGCTCCGGATTACGAAACAAAAAACTCATTCATTAATCTCGGTATTGGTTATAGTTTCTAGAAAGTTATATATTAACCCGTTGTTCGAAATTCAAAACGTTCGCCCTTCGACTTCGCTCAGGGACCGTGGTTTTTGGGCAGATATGTGTGAATTTTTTACGAAGAAAATTCCCTTAAAATTGAAGTTAAATTTTCTTCGCAAAAAATTCACACATTACTACTTATAAGACGGTCCCCGAGCGAAGTCGAGGGGCAATAATTTCGAACAAC
>JAYUWA010000574.1:0-3171 GCA_043753795.1 Bacteroidota bacterium
CACAAACTCTGTACTTAAGTGTAAGTTCTTTTTTTTGTCGCTCACTGATGGCAATAATGCCGGAACTTTTTTTTGCAAGATATCTCTCAATGATCAGAAAAACTCTTGACTTAATTGAGGAGAAGTAACTATGAAAGACATGACCATGAAACGTATGCAAGATCACAGGAACTTTTTCGTGGAAGGCGGCAAGGCGTCCCAATGCACCGGCTTTAGCTGCATGGGTATGAACAATGTCCGGTTTGAATTCCCGGATCATTTTTCGTAATTGTCGGTAGGAGCGATAATCTTTCAGCGGACGAATCGACCGATGCATCTCCGGGAGATTGACGAAATTCAGCCCCATATTTTTAACAATATAGTCTGAACTCTCTTCTGAATCGTCTTTTGTTCCGGCAACGAGTAATACTTCAAATTCCGGGGTAAGGTATTTTGTTAATGTGGCCACATGAAAGGCGGGACCACCTAAATTCAACCGATTTATAATAATAAGGACTTTGGGCACAGTTCTGTTTTGTGGCACAAATATAGTTTTTGCTTTAAATTCACAGCTTCCTTTTTGTAAACTATTGATTTTTGAGGGATAATGTCCGTATTGAGTAGGTAGAAAATGAAAGTGATGGAGAAGAAATAAAGTTTTTCAAAGAATTTGATGACTTTTGAAGTGTGATATTGAAGTTTTCTTATCTTCGCGCCCTCATAAATAAAATAACTATGAACAAAAAAGTTCTTGCTCTCGCAGCTTGTTTCAGTATCGCTACCTTGTTCTCATGTCAAGGTCAGAAAGGAAAATCTGCAGCTAATCTAAAAAACAATGCAGATTCTGTAGCATATGCTATCGGTATTTCTATCGGTTCTAACATGAAAAAAGACGGTCTAGATTCGTTGAATCTTGACGTTCTAAAAATTGCTATCCAAAACGCAATTCAAGGTGACAGCCTGATGCTTAGTCAAATGGATGCACAAAGTGTTATTCAGGCTTACCTTGGTGATAAAGCCAAAGCTAAGGGTGATGCTAATGTTGCTAAAGGCAAAGCGTTCCTGGCTGAAAATAAGAAAAAACCGGGTATTGTTGAACTTCCTAATGGACTTCAATATCAAGTGATCACTGAAGGAACAGGTCCAATGCCAACAGCAACTGACACGGTTTCAGTTCATTATCATGGCACGTTGATCGACGGAACAGTTTTCGATTCATCAATTGAAAGAGGTCAGCCGGCTGAATTTCCGGTAGGAGCTGTTATCAAAGGCTGGACAGAAGCTTTACAACTAATGAAAGTTGGTTCTAAATACAAATTATTCATTCCTTCAGACTTGGCTTATGGCGATCGCGCTGCCGGTCCGAAAATCGAAGCGAATTCAACACTTATCTTTGACGTAGAACTTATTTCTATCAAAGGCAAATAATATTCTTCAATTTCTATTGAAAGCGGTACCGGAAATTTCGGTACCGCTTTTTTTTTATACCTGAAAAGTTTACATTGCTAGGGTATATTTTTTACATTCATTGTTTTATAGAGATTTGTAGGTAGGTTGCATGTAAAATTTTCAAAAATAATTTTCAAAAGAGTCTTCACATATTTAACAAAACACACAAATTTAAATCATGAAAAAAATCTACTTCACACAATTCTTATTTCTACTGATCTGTTCAACCGGATTTAGTCAGACTCCGGTTTCATTACGACCGGATATTATCGTCACTCATATACTGGACGTTAACCTTCAGGTTACACGTATGGATCTGGACCCTATTTCCCGCGATCTGTTTTATGCTACAGCCGGTGGAAATATCTATCGGGTAATGCAACCATTCGGTGGACCTGCTTATGATACACTTGTAGCAGATTCTAATTTGCATGGTGTCACTTATGTACAGGGATTTTGTTTCCGCGACAGTTCAATGTTTGTAAGCGGAAATTTAACTTCAAACACTCCCTTAACCCGTGGAATAGTTTCCCGTGGAAAATTGCAACCGGATGGAAGTTGGCTTTGGAATGTTGTAGCGATTTCCGATCCATATGAAACTGCCGATTATTTTGATCACCTGTTTAGTGGTACAATCGTTAATTCAACTGGCGATTCCATTTATGTAAACAGCGGTTCTCGTGGTGATCATGGCGAAGAGCAAACACGTTACGGACTATATAGCGGAATAAGAAATAAACCAATCACTTCCGTAATTCTAAAAATTCCGATTGATGGTGACAGTTTAATTTTACCGGATGATTCAATGGCTCTCGATACACTTGGACTTATTTTATGCAAAGGAATCAGAAACACCTATGACTTTGCTTACAATGGTGACGGTGATCTTTTCGGTGCTGAAAATTCCGGCGACAGAGATATGGATGATGAATTGAACTGGATCCGTAGCGGACATCATTATGGATTTCCATGGGTAATGGGTGATGCCTACAATCCGCAACAGTTCGCAGGATTTGATTCATCTGCAGATGTAATGATCAATCATACAAGTACAAGTTATGTTCAAGGCTTCTTTACCAATGATCCGCAGTTCCCGCAATTACAACCGGGATTTCAATTGACAAAACCATGTATCAATTATGGTCCTGACGCTGATCAATTCCGCGATTCAACCAATGGAATGATCATGGATGCAAGTGATCTTTCAATTGGTATGTATAGTTTCACTGCGCATCGTTCGCCGTTAGGTCTGGTATTCGATACAGACAGCATTTTAGATACTGAATTCAGAGGACATGGATTTGTTACGTGCTATACACGCGGCGATTCAACACTTGCCGGCGCTTCGACATTGATGTCGCCATTCGGAGATCCGGGAGAAGACATTTTACATCTTGAAATGACGAAAAATGGATTGGGTGACAATTATACATTCACATCAACACGAATTGCAATGGGTTTCAATCATCCTGTTGATATGGCCCTTGACAGTAATATACTTTATCTGATTGAAGTAGGCTTCAGTGGAACACCGAAACTTTATTCAATACAAATCCCCGGATACAATACAAGAGTAGGAGAGAACGATGAATTTTTAGCAGGTGTTTATCCCAATCCGGCGAGCGATAAATTAGTTGTTAATTATAAAATTTCAAATCAGGAGAAAAGTTCATTTTCACTTTTCTCATTAGAAGGTAAAGAAATTTTATCACAGCAGATCTCAAATGAAGTGATGGAAGGGAA
>JAYUWA010000575.1:0-3168 GCA_043753795.1 Bacteroidota bacterium
CGTTGTTCGAAATTATTGCCCCTCGACTTCGCTCGGGGACCGTCTTATAAGTGGTAATGTGTGAATTTTTTGCGAAGAAAATTTAACCTCAATTTTAAGAGAATTTTCTTCGCAAAAAATTCACACATATCTGCCCTAAACCAAAGGTCCCTGAGCGAAGTCGAAGGGCGAACGTTTTGAATTTCGAACAACGGGTTAGTTATTCGTTATTCGTTCTTCTGAAAATACGGAATAGTATCGTCCGATACTTCCTCTTTTTGTTGCCAATAGGCCATTGTAACCACACTTCCTTCCTTTGTTTTCAGCAATCTTCCAAAAATTGCGTTGGTTGCATTGAAACGAACATCTGTTACTCCTACTGTAAATGTGGTTGAAACGATCGGTTCAGCAAGCGGCGCTCCTTCTGCCGGAATAGATGTCCCTTTAGGCGGTGGACTATTTACAACAACAACTTTGTAGCCATTGAATTCGAGCAGAGGTCTCAAAAAATCAACTCTCGACTGTCCGGCATTTTTCTCGACTATAGCACATTTAACGCCATCGAGATCTTCGAACAAATGATTTTGATTGATCGCCATTTTCTAAATTCCTTTACTTAATGATAAAATGTATTCATACACTGATCCGGAAAATCCGGTGAGCAGAATTCCAACCAGACAAATTGCCAAAGCAAACTTAAGAGGAATTCCGGAAGGCAATTTAGGAATTGGCTCTTCACTTTCATCCATAAACATCGCTCTGATAACACGCAGATAGTAATACAATGCTATGATCATATTTAATGCTGCTATCGTTATCAAAAATAAATCACCGTTTGATGCACCTGCTTTCAATAAAAATATTTTTCCGAAAAATCCTGCTGTAGGTGGAATTCCTGCAAGCGAAAACAATGCTATTGCCATCGTCCAGGCTAAAAATGGATTTTGCTTTGATAATCCTTTGTAAGAACTTATTGTTACCCTTCCACTCTTTTCTTCTATCTGTGAAATGACACCAAATGCCGCAATGTTTGAGAAAATATAGACGACGATAAAATAGATCGAAGAAGTAACGCCTTCAGCCGAACTTCCTGAAATGCCCACAAGAATATAACCAACTTGTGTAATTGACGAAAAGGCAAGAAACCGCTTCATGTTTTCTTGTCTGATCGCAAAAATATTACCAGTAATCATTGTAACAATACTCAATACATACAATAACAAATACCATGTTTTATACAATGAACCAAAGACATGATACAGCAGGAATGAAAATACAATGATCATCGCACCTTTACTGATTACAGAAAGAAATGCAGTTACCGGAACAGGCGAACCTTCGTAAACATCGGCAGTCCACAGATGGAATGGTACAACAGATAGTTTGAAAGCTACACCTACAAATAATAGCACAAATCCCATGATATACAATGGTGTTTCCTGAACTACAACAGTTAAGATTTCAAAGTTCAAGGTTCCTGAAGCTCCATACAAAAAGGAAATTCCCATAAGCATTAAGCAGCTTGAAAATGCAGATGAAAAAATCATTTTCATAGCTGCCTCGCCTGACTTTCTTTCTGTCATTCCGAAATTACACAGGGCTGCCAATGGAATCGTAGACAACTCCAATGATAAAAAGAATATTAGAAAATTTCCCGATGAGATCATAAAGAACATTCCGAGCAATGTAGACAGCATCAACAAATAGAACTCTACAATGTGCTCACAACGCTTTAACCATTCGACAGAAAATAACGATATCAGTAAGACACCGGTACTCAGTAAATTTTTTCCAAAGTTTCCGAGTGCATACGATTTATAGACTCCTCCAAAAAGTTCGCCTTCATTTACAGGCAGCCAATCGATAAAGCAATTTATGATCAATAAAACATTGATCACTCCGATCCACATATTGTTACTCTTGCCTTGATCAGCAATCTTCATGATCAACAGGGTCACAATAATTGCAACCAGCATCAATTCATTCTTCATCATTAAGATCAAATCCATAGTTCCGGTTAGTTTAATGTGAATACTCTGTTTACATTTCTCATGATCTCTTCTGTTCCCGGAGTGATCAGGTCATTCAACAAAAATGGACTAAGTCCAATTATCAGAATGCCTGCAAGCAATAATACTGATGCTGCCTTTTCATTCCAGCTCGCATCAGTCAGACCTTCAAATTCTTTATTCTTTATAACTCCCATCAACGACATTCCTGAAGCTCTGAGAATATAGACAGCAGTAACAACGATAGACATACAGGCAATAATTGTAGATATTCTATAGAACATCTCCACCCTTTCCCACGAGCCAACAAAGATTGTCATTTCAGCTACGAAACCACTTAGTCCCGGTAAGCCCAGTGAACAAAGACCGGCAAGTATGAACACAGTACTGATGAATGGCATCACTTTCAGCAAACCGCCTAATTCATTTACCATCCTTGTATGTGTGCGTTCATAGATCATTCCGATAGCTGCGAAGAAAAGTGCTGTCATTAATCCATGTGATACCATTTGCAGGACAGCACCATTAATTGCTGTCGGAGTAAGCATTCCAATGCCCAGCAAAACAAATCCGCAATGACTAACCGATGAATAGGCATTCATATACTTCAGATCTTTTTGCATCATCGTAGCGAAGGCACCATAGATAATAGCTATAGTTGCAATTCCAACAATGTAAAATGAATAATGATGTGCTGCTTCAGGCATCAGATATGCAGCAACTCGCAAGCATCCATAACCGCCTAACTTCATGGAGATCCCTGCAAGAAACATCGATGCAGCAGTTGGTGCTGAAGAGTGTCCATCAGGTACCCAGGTATGGAATGGAAATATTGCGGTAAATATTCCAAAACCAATGAATAAAAACGGGAAGAAGATCAATTGTGTATGGACAGGGATCATCTGATTACTGAGTGAAATCAGACTGAATCCTGTGGCCTGCGTAGAAGCATTAAAATACAAACCTAAAATTCCAACCAGTACCAGAGCCGAACCTCCCATTAACATCAATGCGAGTTTATTTGCACTGTACTCTTTCTTTCCACTACCCCAGATACCAATCAACAGATATTTCGGAATTACAGCGACTTCTAAAAAGAAAAACATGCAGAACAAGTCGAGTGAAATAAAGAATCCATAAGCACCTGCACTCAGCAAAGTCAAGAGTAAGAAAAACTCCT
>JAYUWA010000576.1:0-3167 GCA_043753795.1 Bacteroidota bacterium
GATAAATAATACAGGAAGCGAACAGAGAAGTTGGAAATACGGGTTGTGTAAAATTTCCACATGAATGAACATGTGCAGAAATAATGGAATTGTAAAGACGAGTGCGATCAGAAATTTCTTTCTTGTAACCGAATAAGAATTGCCAGGAATACTAACTTCAGTAGGAGCGTGTAGGTTGTCGGATCTTTTTACAACAAAGTATCCAAGTTTCTTTATGTTCGACACAGCTTCATCGACTTTTACCGATTCAACAATCTCAAACAATACTTCTCCGGTAGCAAAATTAACATTGACATCTTGCAATCCGGATTTCTCTAATGCACGTGTAATGGATAATGCACAATTCGCACAATCCATTCCTTCAACGTTCAGCAATACTTTTTCTTCCATTGTAATCGATGCAAAGGTACTTCTTTTAAATAAGAGCGTTAATTTGGGTTCACTGACAAAAATCAATTTCAGTCAAAAAAAATCCCTTGAACCAAATAGTTCAAGGGAAAGTTTAAGGGTGAAGGACGGGGGTCGAACCCGCGACCTCTAGAACCACAATCTAGCGCTCTAACCAACTGAGCTACAATCACCATATGTTTTCACATTCCGTATCCGGAACGGGCGGCAAAAATACCGATTTATTTCACCTTCGCAAAACTAATTTTCGGATTGCTCACTATTATTTCAAAGCTCCATGAAAATGAAGCTATTGAGAAAGAAAATTGATCACTCAAATCTACTTCACAGACCCTGCCTGATATTCTTCCCATTTTTTAGTCTTGTAAATATCTTCTCCAAAGTATTTAAGAATGGGTAATAATTGTTCTGCTGTATAATATCCAGGAACTGCAGAAATCGGATCAGACTTTTCATCCAGGTAAACGGAAGTTGGATAGCCCATTTGTCCGTTCAAGAGATAAGCAGCAACTTCATTGGATTTGTATGCCGGAACAAATGTATAATCTTTTGCTTTGTAAGTAATGGTGTCTTTGGTCTCAGCATCAAGCTTAACCGCATAAAAATGTTTGTTGAGATAATCGATCACCCCGGGATCAGTGAAAGTAGACTTATCCATCTTCTTACACCATCCGCACCAATCAGTGTATATGTCTAAAAAGATCTTTTTCGGTTCTTCAACAGATCTATCCAAAGCCTCCTCAAACGAAATCCAATTTATACCATCTTTCTTTGCCGATTGGCAATACACAGTTGTCAAACTCGACAAAAGAATTGCGATTAATGTTATTGTAATTTTCATAATTGTTTTTTTAACCGTCGAAGACTTTTGGATGAACGTACTATTACAGGTCAAGGTTCAAAGGTCAAAGGTCAAATGCAACTTTGAGGGAGTTCGATGATTTTGAACTTCGAAACCGGAAATAGTCAACTTCTTCCATATAGCCTACTCTCAAATCAATATCCGAACTTTGACCCTTGACCCTTGACCTTTGAACTTTTACCTTGTCCTCTGACCAAATCAATTCACCCCATGCATCATCTTCAATAATTTGCGGTACAATGCAAGCAATATCAATGAAGCAACACCACTGAGTACGATAAATACACAGAAGAAGATGAACAAATTGGAGATCTCAATACCCAGGAAACTTGGGATAGCGGCTCCGGCTTCTGCAGGTTCTTCACCGGCTCCGGGAGGAATAAGAGCACTTAATGTACCGGCAAATTTATTTGCAACAGCATTTGCAAGGAACCAGGTTCCCATCATCAAAGATGCCAGACGTAGTGGTGCAAGCTTACTTACCATACTCAGTCCGATCGGTGACAAACACAATTCACCCATTGTGTGAACAATATATAAGGCAAACAGCCAGAACATAGCGATCTTTGTTGATGGATCAATACCATGAACGGCATAAGCAATGATCACATAACCTAAAGCAACAAGTCCAAGACCCATAGCCATTTTTAATGGCGACGAAGGTTCCATATTTACTTTTGCAAGTTTACCCCACATCATAGTGAAGAACGGTGCAAGAATAATAATTGCTAAAGGATTGATCGATTGAAACCAAGGTGAAGGGAATTCGCTCAAATGAATGTCAGCTATTTTACCGGTGAACGCTAAAGCAAGAACAGCTAAAACTCCGATACCTTGAATACTTAGAATAGTTTTTTTAGACCATTCAAAAAACCAACCGAATGCTTTCCCTAAAAAATAAATCAGCACGCCACCGGCAACAGCGATCACGAACCGACTGATATGAATATCGATCGCTCTGTCAACTTGCTGATCGGCAAATAAGGTAAGCGATGCACCTGCCTGTTCAAAGCAAGCCCAGAAGAAGATCACAAAGAAGGCGAGAATGAAGATCACAATGATTCGTTCTCTCTCATCTTTTGTGAGAGACTTATCTGTGAGAATGATAATTGGCATCAGGATTAGTGAAGCATAGATGAGGTATGCAACAAGATCTATGTTTGCAATCGTATGACCAAGTGTATCAGGATTTGCTACAGCATCAGCACCAAAAATTCCTTTCACAATATTTTGAAAGTTGAGCAGACAAAAAATAAGTGCGATGGAACCGATAATCGTTCCATATGTTTTCATATCAACTTTAGCAACGGGCATTCCGATCGGTTTGCCATCAGGACCAATAAGATGTTTGTTTTTTAATAATTCGAATGAAATCAAACTGATCACCATTCCGATTGCTGCTGCAAGAAATCCGTATTTGAATTCTGAGAATCCTCCGCAAACCAACGGTGAGAAAAACGCACCCATGTTGATACCCATATAAAAGATAGTAAAAGCACCATCAATACGGGAATCATTTTTCGGATACAACTGACCAACCATCGTTGAAATATTAGGTTTGAAGAAACCATTACCTACGATCAACAATGTAAGTCCCATCCACATAAATGTAATTGCAGATCCACTTTGCACTCCATCTGCTACTGCACTGCCACTTAAATAAAGAAAGAATTGTCCGACAGCCATCATGATACCACCAATTAGGATACTTCTTCTGTTACCCCAGAATCTGTCACATAAGTAGCCGCCTAATAAGGGAGTCAGATATACCAGTCCGGTGAAACTTCCATATACATTTGATGCAAGTGCTTTGTCAAACAACAATGCTTTCGTCATGTACAAAATAAAAATCGCCCGCATTCCGTAGTAGCTGAAACGTTCCCACATTTCTGTGAAA
>JAYUWA010000577.1:0-3166 GCA_043753795.1 Bacteroidota bacterium
GAAGCATTCGCAAAAAAAATATGGGAGGAGGATATTTATGTAAGTTATCAAGGAACCAGAAACACTATAATTAATATAAGTGGTGGTTTATTTGCTTCAAATAAAAATATTAAAGAAACCCAGATGACTTTGGTTGAAAATTTGGAAAAATTGAGGTTTAAAGAAGTAAGATATCGGTGGTATAAAGAAGCTGACGAATTTACCTATTTTAAAATGTCAGAATCAGCGACAGATATATCCGAAATGTCGTTCTAAATGTCGTTCCTAATGTCGTTCTAAACGTCAATTAGGAGACAATTAAGAATGAAATTTACCAATTTATTAGCTTTTTAGAGCTTTATATGGCCACGATGGTAATTAAATGGTAATGAATGATACTTTTCGATTTATTCGTTAGAAGGGCCGTAATCGCTTTATAATGCCTGAAATCAACTAATTATACAAAAAGCCCGAGGGGGTGTATTTATCCCTTTCGTTTTTCCCCCCTTAAATCAGATTTCGTGATTTGCTTAGCCCATAAAATTATTGGTGCTTTTAACTAAAACTCTATAAGTACTTTCACAAGATCTGCGCCTTATCTGCGGATTTATCTGCGGAATCTGCGGGAGAAAAAATTGCGCTTAATTTGTTCCCGCAGATCTCAGATTTTGCGCAGAAAACACGTTTACCGATCAAAAAAAATCAACATTAAAAACTTTGGCACACGAATTGGGATTGCCCACGAAACAATTAAAATCCAATTTTATGAAAAAGGTAATCTTTACACTCCTCATCCAGATTCTTGTAACAATATCCGTAGCGCAAGCGCAAGGATCTGTATTAAATCTGCGCACGACCGGTAATTATCTTTTTGCTGTACAGGTCGACAATCAATACGTCAGTGCTCCTGATAGAAATTTTACAATTCAAAACCTTTCTCCCGGAAATCATTTTGTAAGAATATTCAGAACAAGAGCCGGCCACAACTTACGTGAAGTATATAGTGGATATGTAAACATCCCTTTTAACTCCTCAGTAAATACAGTCTATGAAAGAAATGGAAGGATCCGGATTGTAAATATTCTTGCTCTTGCTCCAATATATACTTATCCGGATAATCACTGCAACAATCCATATCCAACTCAGGTTGTTTATCAAAACGTCATCACACCAATTTGTGATGCTGACTTCAACCAGTTGCTACATACACTAAACAATATCAACTTCGACAGTTCACGTTTAAGTGTTGCAAAACAGATAATCTCCAATCAACATCTTTCAACGGATCAAGTAATAAGGATCATGGATCTGTTCACTTTCGATTCAAGCAAACTGGAATTTGCAAAATATGCATACGGAAGAACTGTCGACCGTAATCGATACTTTCAAACTTATAATTCTTTTACGTTTAACAGTAGTGTGGATGAGTTGAGTGAATATATTGCGAGGTATTCTTAAAGGTCAAAGGTCAAAAAAAGATAAAGCCCGAAAAAATTTCGGGCTTTATCTTTTTTATTTATTGCTTAAGGTAAATGTATAAGGTCTTAATTCACTTGACCTTTGACCCTTAACCTTTGACCTTCTTAAAACAGTCCATTAATCTCTGCATTGATCTTATTAATAATCTTTCCCATGTCTTCCTGGTTGTCGGCGAAATTCAGTTCGTCGATATCGATGATAAGGAGTTTACCGGAATCATAAGTAGAGATCCATGCTTCGTAGCGTTCGTTCAGTCGTTTCAGGTAATCGATACGGATTGAATTTTCGTAATCGCGGCCACGACGGCTGATCTGGTTCACCAAGGTTGGAACACTTGCACGCAGATAGATCAAAAGATCGGGTGGCGAAACGAATTTCGTCATTACTGTGAAAAGTGATTGATAGTTATTGAAATCTCTGGTCGTCATCAGCCCCATTGAGTGCAGATTCGGAGCAAAGATGTGAGCATCTTCATAAATGGTTCTATCCTGGATAACAGTTTTTCCACTCTGACGGATTTTTGCGATCTGTTCAAAACGTGAGTTTAGAAAATAGATCTGAAGGTTGAACGACCAGCGTTGCATGTCTTCATAGAAATCATTCAGGTAAGGATTATCGTCAACATCTTCATAATGGGCTTCCCATTTCATATTCTTGGAAAGAAGATTTGTCAGTGTTGTTTTACCGGCACCGATATTTCCTGCAATTGCAATATGCAGTGGAGCCAATTGTTTTTTAGTTGGCGCATATTTCTCTGTAGCTTTTACAGTTGCTGCCTTTGCAGTTGTTTTTGTAGTGGGTTCAGACTTCACGGTAGATTTATGATTCGTTTTCCGCAATGAAATGCTTTTAGAAGCCATGGGGATTTTTTTTGGTTTAGGTTAAGTTCGTGTTTGTTCAAAATAAAGTGCTAAAGCTAAAAAGAATAAAAACTCAGTGAGTCACTTGTTAATAAATAAAGTTGTTGAGCTTCGATTCTTGCATTCAGAATTGAATCATGTACCGGCAGTAAAACTTCCTGTTCAGCAGCAGTTTTCGAATCGTATCTAAACAACTTATTATCCTTTATAAAGAGAATATTCTCATCTATCACTTGAAATGACCTCAGACCTTTGAATGGCAATAATTTGTAATAGGTGCCAAACAGATCAAAAACCAAAATACCATTTTCAGGATCACTCATATAAACATAACCGGATGCTTCTGTCAGAAACCGGGGTTGAACTTTATAACCCAAAACCTGCGTTAAGTTTCCACTTTGATAAATGATCTGTAAATTCAGATCCAGTTTTTTCAATTGATCATCGTCGTTATCATATATCCAATAGCCGCCATTTTCCGAAGCACAAGCAACAATTGGCTGATTGACCTCCGACGCTCTTAAATTGATAGTCGATTGCTCGGTAAGTTTCGAATTGAGTACGATCAATTGTGCGAAGTCTGGATAAAATAAAACAATCTTCATTGGGTTTGAAGCATCTATGCTTCTGATCGTTCCCAGATTATTCTTGCTGAAATTTGCCAGTGGCTTTCCATTCTGATCGAATTGTAGCAACTGATTTCCGACGATAACATAAGTATTTCCTAGTTTATCGGTTGTCAGGTATGAAATATTTGAAAAAGGAATAGAGTTAACATGCAGATAATCGCCCGTTGCAGCACAACAAATAACGAATACTAATAAAACCACAATTTTTTTAAAAAACAT
>JAYUWA010000578.1:0-3160 GCA_043753795.1 Bacteroidota bacterium
CAACATCATCCTACTCCGAGTATCCGACAATAGACTAAGGTCGTTAATCCTATTATCATTACAGGTTTCATCATATCTGAGAGACTGACCGATACTACTAGCGTAACGAAGCTTAACTGATGCAGCTTATACATACGTTGTCCCTGAGCTTCACAAAGTTTGTTTCCGCGCAGTGTGTCAGGAAAACTTCATCCCGAACGACAAATTTGGATGGCAAGATCTTTCATCTTACTAGGTTTATTTATATAGTCACACGCCTCGTGGCGCACCAGATTCCGCAGATTAAGGCGCAGATAAAATCGCAGATCTTGTGTTCCAATTATTCAATGCTATTGCAAGAAAAACGACCTGGGATAAATTCGACGAACACTATCTGCGCCCTTATCTGCGCCTTAATCTGCGGGATCTGCGGGAGAAAAAAAACGGGTTTTTTGGAACGACCCCAATACATTGAATCTTATTTAACCCTTCGCCCTTTCCACTTATACGTCGCAAAAGGAACAGCAAGTCCAACTAAAGTAATGTACAACCAATAATACGGCTGGATCAAAATAATAAGTGGAGAAAATGTTTTCTGTCCAAGATCTCTTCCAACTTTCTTCAGGAAAAATAATTCTACAACAATCTTAATGAGTATAGCAGAAATAAAAATCAATGTTACTTTCGGAAAGAAAAAAGATGCAATCAATCCTGCCAACAAACCTGCATGAACAAACCACGAAATCACTGCAATAAAAACAGTAAAGAACGAAAGCGTAAACGGAATTTTCGTCGCCCATCGCCTGCGTTGTTGCCAGAATGATCCTAAGCTCGATTGTGAATGGCTTTTCACCAGAGCTGATCTTGATTTTACAAATGCTAACTGCTGCGGATTTTCAGAGTGAAATTTTCGCATCAACTGCGTATCATCTCCCGATGCAAATGCAGAACCGGAATATCCTTTCACTTTTTCATATGCACTTTTTCTGAAGCACAGATTTGCGCCATTGCACATCATTGCACGATGATTTAAAATCGAAGCACCTGCAATTCCTGTCAGACCGATCATTTCCATTCGCTGCATAATAGAAATCAGTCCACTGCCACTTGTCAATAATACCGGTCCGGCGACAAAAGAAATTTCAGGATTAGAAAAAGGTTCGACCATTGTGCGGATCCAGTTTTCTCCTACTAAGCAATCGCCATCGGTGGTGAGGATCAACTCTGCATCAGATGCACTTATCGCCTGAGCCATCGCTGCTTTTTTCCCTTCCCCTTCTGCATTTAAAAGTATCCCGTTGATCGCTATATGTGTCCTGAAAAAATCACTTACTATTCCGGCGCTGCTATCGGATGAATTATCATCTACTATTACTATCCTGAAATTACTTTTGACATAACTTTGAACAGACAACAACTCCAGCAATCTCCGGATCGATTGTTCTTCATTTCTGATCGCTATAATAACATCAACAGTTTGTCGGCCGATATTTGATCGCGGCGATTGGACACTATTTTTTGTCCACCCTTTTATACACCAGAAAATAAACCCGCAATAGATCAATGTTACTACCAATAATAAAACAGAAAGAATCATTCCGGTCTTGTTTTTCCGATCCTAAAGTTCAGCATAAATACTGCACCTACAAGTGCCGGAATTGCAAGATTTATTAACCAGAGTGAAAAGACAGCATTCAGCACCGGTAAAATATCGATCGTAATTGCGGAAAAAAAATAGGCTGCTGCTGCACCTCTGATCCCGAACTCTACCAAGGTTATACTGGGAACAATGGTGATTACCAGATAAGTCATAGCGATCATGATAACTGCAGGTACAAATGCAATACCACCTCCATAAATCCTGATCAGCAAATAAAATTGCAAAACAAAAATAAAATATCGTAAAACAGCCAGACTAAAAACTCTTAAAAGTTCTGAAGTGGTGTATTCAGAAAGCACATGAAATATCGATTGCCATTTTCTCAGATACTTTATTCTCATCAATGCATTTTCCAAAAAACGAATATTGAAAAATCCGAGCAGCGAAATGAATGATACAGAAAGCAGAATAGCAATAAAGAGAAAACTCAACGAAAATGATAGTTCGGCATACACTGAAAAATAATAAATGGACGCAATGGACCCTATCAATAATGTAGCAAGAAGCTGACTGATATTTTCTATGACGGTGATGAGCGTTGCCTGAATCTTATTTGCTTTCTCAAGATGAAATACACGGCCTGCATATTCACCGATCCTGTTTGGAGTAAAAATGCTGATCGTTAATCCGGAACAAACTGCTTCCAGGGAACGGAAGAGTGAGATCTTCTCTATCCTATCGATCATCAGTTTCCACTTCAGGGCTTCTGTGAGCCAGTTGAAAAACATTAAGATCAATACAAATATTAGCAGAAACATTGTATTGGGCTGACCAAATGCTTCTTTCAGTTGCAAAAAATATCCTTCAATATCTTTTTGAGCTGCAATCTTTTTATAAACAAACCAGAATGCAAGTGCAGCAATCAGTAATTTGAAGAAACGCCACCCGTAAATGGAAATATTTGACTTTCTTTGTTCCATAGAATTCGACAAGTATAAGGAAAGTATTTGTTGAGATTTGGGATACAACAACTATTCGTTCACAATCAATTTGCCGAAACAGGAAAAAATAATTTTAGGTATCGATCCGGGAACAAATATCATGGGCTACGGAATTATCAGTGTGACCGGAACGAAGATAAAACTGATTGCACTTGGAATAATTTCACTTGAGAAAATGGATGATCACTTTTTAAAACTGAAGTCCATCTTTGAAAAAACAATAACTCTGATCGACAGCTACCATCCCGACGAGCTGGCAATTGAAGCACCTTTTTTCGGCAAGAATGTACAGTCGATGTTAAAACTGGGCCGTGCTCAAGGAGTAGCAATGGCTGCCGGACTTTCCCGATCTGTACCAATTTTCGAATATTCACCTAAAAAGATCAAGCAGAGTATTACCGGCAATGGTAATGCCTCAAAAGAACAGGTCGCTGCGATGTTACAGACGCTTTTAAGCTACGAAGAGACCCCAAAATACCTTGACGCCACCGACGGACTTGCCGCTGCTGTATGTCACCATTTTCAGGGAAAAGCAGCTTCGGTTGGGAATGCTAAAAAAGGTGGGAGCTGGAAGGCGTTT
>JAYUWA010000579.1:0-9599 GCA_043753795.1 Bacteroidota bacterium
TCTTAGGTAAGCCGTATGCGGGAAAACCGCACGTACGGTTTGATGAGGGGGCAGGTAAGGGCAATTAGGTCCTTACCGCTCTACTCTACCGGGAGACAAAAACACATAAAATTTTTCCCGCAGATCCCGCAGATCCCGCAGATTAGTCGCAGATGGGTTTTGTAATTTTTGGAAACTGATACCGCTATCCGCAAGCGTCCAGGTTTGTAAAAAGCTTCTTGAATCGAAGATAACACCGACCAAACTAGCCCCGGGCGAAATGAGCTCCTGCGAATGGAGCACGGGTGAGCCGGTGAATGCGGAGAATATTGCGTCGCTCTTAATATTTTTTAATAACTTGCCCTTGAATCATTAATCGCCTAAACTATGAAAAACCTATCGGTTTTGTTGCTATTTGCTTTCGGTGTTCTTGTTGCTTCAGGACAGCAGGCAGAAAAAAATTATTCAATACTATTTAAATCGGAGGTTGTTCAACTGCAGCCAAATGTTGATGCCTTGTCAACAAACGACGACCTGAATCAGTTTGAGGTTTTCAATCAGCGTATTTATGTATTGCTTCAGTTCAATAGTGTACCAACTTTAGAACAACGCCAAGCCATTGAAGCAAACGGAATTCATCTTTTTGATTACATTCCGCATTTTGCATTTTATGCTTCACTGCCTTCGGACATAGATCCAAGTATATTGGCTTCACTTGACGTAAGAAGTATAGCTGAAATAAAAACTTCTTGCAAACTCAATAAGGAATTGAGAAATAATTCCATTCCACAACATGCCATTAAGCAAGTAGGAACAGTTGATATAAATATTTTGTATTTCGAAGATGTTTCGCGGGAACGTGTTATTAATGAATTTATTTCTGAAGGAGCAACTGTGATCAAGACATCAGAAAATCTTAAGGCAGTTACATTTCGAATCAATAGCAATGAAATTGAAAAGTTCTCTTCATTGCCATTTGTAAATTACATGGAGACAATTGCACCGGACCCAACTCCTGATGATACAAAAGGTCGTAGTCTTCACCGCTCAAATGTGATCAATTCTGAACAAGCAAACGGATTACGTTTCAATGGTTCGGGTGTGCACGTTGCAGTTGCTGATGATGGAAGTATAAGTCATATTGATTTTAAAGGCCGTTGGACTGATCATACGGATGGCGATCAAGGCGGAACGCACGGTGATATGACTTCAGGTATTTGTGTAGGTGCAGGAAATCTTGATCCTACAATAACAGGAATGGCTACAGGCGCGCACCTTCACGAATTTTTAATTAGCGGTTATCCGCAAATCGTTGATGCCATTTCAAACTACAATAACGATAGTATTGTTCTTGTATCAACGAGTTATAGCCAAGGATGTAATGAATACACTTCAGATTCACAATTTGGAGATGAATTGATTTTTGACAATCCTCAGCTTGAATTTTTATTCAGTGCAGGAAATAATAACGGAAACGATTGTGGATATGGTGCAGGTGATCAATGGGGCAATATTACCGGTGGTTATAAATCAGGTAAAAATGTTATTGCTTGTGCAAATGTGGATGCCGAAGATTTTATTACCAATTCAAGTAGTCGTGGTCCGGCAAGTGATGGTCGTGTAAAACCGGACATCTCTGCGAATGGAACAGATCAATTGTCGACTGATGAAAACAATACTTATCAAATTGGTGGAGGGACTTCAGCAGCCTCACCCGGTGTTGCAGGAGTGAGTGCACAATTATATCACGCCTATAAGGAAATGAATTCAGGGCAGGAAATCAATACAGCTCTACTTAAAGCAACTTTATTGAATACGGCTACAGAGCTTGGAAATCCGGGTCCCGATTATATTTTCGGTTGGGGTCGGGTTAATGCAATGCGTGCTTACAACCTTCTCGCAGGAAATAATTTTATTTTTGATTCTGTTTCTCAAGGTCAGCAAAAAACATTTAATATATCTATTCCTGCTAATACGACCCTTGCAAAAGTGATGGTTTACTGGCACGATTACGAAGGAAATCCTGCTGCTGCAAAAGCATTGGTCAATGATCTGAATATATCTATGACCGATATATCAAGTACAAATTACCTTCCATTGATACTTGATCCAACGCCGGATGAAATTACGTTGAATAATTTTGCTGTACCCGGAATTGACACATTGAATAATGTTGAACAAATTCAAATTGAAAATCCTGCTGCAGGAAATTATACTTTAACTGTAGACGGTTTTGAAGTACCGCAAGGGGTACAAAAATTTTATGTTGTCTGGGATTTAGTGGAAGAAGGAATTAAAGTTACTTATCCGAATGGTGCAGAAGGATTCGTTGCAGGCGAACGAGAAGTACTTCGTTGGGATGATGCAAGTCAATCAACACAATCATTCACTGCTGAATATTCAACGGACAATGGATCAACCTGGAATACTATTTCTTCTAATATTCCATATATAAAAAGAGATTGGTCATTTTTGGTTCCATCAGTTTCTACTGACAGAGCTATGATCAGAGTTTCACGGGGCTCACAATCGGATGTAAGTGATGAGCCGTTTGCAATATTTCCGGAAATTCAAAACTTATCTGTTGTCTTTGAATGCCCTGATTCTGTTGGCTTGCAATGGACTCCGGTTGCCGGTGCAGTCGCTTATGAAGCAAGTATGCTAGGTGCTATGTATATGGATTCTGTTGCCACTACTTCAACCTCATCTGTTACGATCTATGGCACTGTCCCAAATGTTGATAAATGGTTTAGTGTAAAAGCCATCGGTGCGAATGGAGGGAAAGGTCGTAGAGTAAATGCAATTTTTAAACCTGCCGGAACATTCAATTGTCCATTGTCATATGATAATGAACTCGTGAATTTAGTTTCACCTATTTCGGGAACATATAGAGATTGTCCTTCGATTGGATCGGTAGATGTTACAATTCATTTCAGAAGTTTATCTATTAATACGGTTTCTAATTTTCCTGTAAACTATCGCTTAAATTCAGGTAGTATTGTTACAGAAACTTTTACCGGAACATTAAACACATTCGATACAGCCTCATATACATTTTCTGTTCCTATCTCCTTACTACCTTCGGGTTCATATCAATTTGCTGCGTGGATTTCTTTACCTGGCGATATGAATAATTATAATGACAGTGTATTTGCAGAAATAAATGTGATTGACGGCAATATTGGATTACCACCTTTGACTGAAGATCTCGAAACTTCTTTTCCTCCATTTGGTTTTTTAATTGCGAATCCTGATAGTGACATAACATGGGCCAGTCGTATTGTGATAGGAGCAAGTTCATTTTCAACAACTGCTGCATATATGAACAACTTCAGTTACAATTCTCAGGGCGAAGAAGATTATTTGGAAACCCGCGTATATGACTTGACCGGATTGACAAATTCTTATTTGGCATTTGATGTAGCTCACGCACCGTATTCTACTAACTTTATTGATGGGTTGCGAATTGATGTTTCAACAAATTGCGGAGAGAGTTTCATTTTTTCCGGATACCTTAAAGATGGTTTAACCCTGGGCACAATTGGAGGTTATAATACTGATACGAGATGGGAGCCTACAGATATGACAGAATGGAGAAATGATTCCGTTAACTTATCTGCTTTTGCAGGACAACAAGTAATTCTTCGCTTTGTAAATATCAATGGTTATGGGAATAGTCTCTATATCGACAATATAAATGTTGCAAACCTTCCAGTTGGTGTGAATGAGAACACAATCAATACACCGGTGACAATCTATCCCAATCCTTCGAAAGAAATGTTCAACATCTATTGTCAGGATGCATCGAATGAAGAAGTGACAGTAAATGTTTTAGATGCAATGGGTCGAATCGTAAAAACCGTTCGAAATAATTTCACTCTGAACAATAATCTGGAAATCCGTTTGACCGATGTAGCTAAAGGAATTTATACTGTTGAATTAAATTCAAGTCAGATGAATAGTCGGGCAAGGGTGGTGGTGAATTGAAAATATACTGACTCAATCTGCGCAAATCTGCGTGATCTGCGAGAAAAATTAAGCGCTATTTTTTTCTCCCGCAGATCTCGCAGATTTTGCGCAGAAATGTTCTGAAAGATATGTAAGAAAAATTGCCTGATATATTTGGAATATTTATTGAGATTAAATCATCGTGAATGGTTTGTTCGGGCTTTTTGATTCGAAGAAAAACCTTTCCAATCTAGCCCCGGGCGCAATGAGCTCCTGCGAATGGAGCACGGGACTGAAGGTGAATACGGAGCAATGTCCTATCGCTCCAAATATTTTTCCGTGACCAAACTCATAGAAACTCCTACATTTTTATAAGTTCTTAGAAGTTAATTCGGTGCAACTACTTGCGCAGTGCTATTTACCAATCACTACTTACTACTCACCCAAAAAAAACCCTTTGAAAAACCACTGCCTGCATATACATTTGTCCGATCAAAACCAAAGCTGCGTTTAATTGTTCCATCTTTACATATGGGCTTTCACCGCTAATTTCGAAGAAAATATAACCTCTTATGATTTCATCCCTTAAAATATTCTACACTTCTGTTGGCCGAAAAATGGTTATGGCCTTGACCGGATTGTTCCTTTGCCTGTTTCTTGTTGAGCATTTGTATGGTAACTTGTTGTTATACAGGCTCGACGGTGGTGTAGCATTCAATGAATTCGGGCATTTTATGGCCGGAAATATAATCATCAGAACTATTGAAATCGGACTTTTTGCCGGAATACTAATCCATGCTATCGATGGTTTGTTCCTGACATATTCAAATAGGAAGGCGCGTCCGGTTGGATATGCTGTTAATCATCCGTCAAAAAACAGCTCATGGTTCAGTCGCAATATGGGATTAACAGGATCTTTGATCTTTGTATTTCTAGTCATTCACATGAAGACTTTCTTTGTTCCGCATCGCATAGGTTCTCCTGAAAATGCAATGTCGTATGATGTTGCTTATGCTTTTCAGACGAACTGGTATGCGGGATTGTACCTTGTTGCAATGGTAGTTTTAGGAATGCATTTGAACCATGGATTTCAATCTGCATTTCAGACCATGGGTTGGAATAATCATAAGTTCAGTAAAACGATTAAATCTGCAGGAACAATCTATGCACTAATCATTATGATAGGTTTCGCATCATTCCCAATTATTTTCTACTTCGACCTTTTCGGAGCAGCAACGAATATGGGCGTTAAATAATCAGTAGTTTTTAGATCGATAAAAAAGATCATCACCATTATGAGCAAACTAAATTCCAGAATTCCGGAGGGCACACTTGATAAAAAGTGGACAGATTACAAATCAAAAGTACGTCTTGTAAATCCTGCTAATAAACGTAAACTTGAAATTATCGTTGTCGGTTCCGGTCTTGCCGGAGGTGCAGCTGCTGCAAGTTTAGCAGAGATGGGTTACAGCGTAAAATGTTTTTGCTTTCAGGATAGTCCGCGACGTGCACACAGTATTGCTGCGCAAGGTGGAATCAATGCTGCAAAGAATTATGCAAATGATGGAGATAGTGTTTATCGTCTTTTCTATGATACAGTAAAAGGTGGTGACTATCGTGCGCGTGAAGCAAATGTTCATCGCTTAGCAGAGATCAGTACAGCGATCATTGATCAGTGTGTTGCGCAAGGTGTACCTTTTGCCCGTGAATATGGTGGCTTGCTTGATAACCGTTCATTCGGTGGTGTGCAGGTGTCGCGTACTTTTTATGCACGTGGACAAACAGGTCAACAACTTTTGTTGGGGGCATACAGTGCAATGTCTCGTCAGATTGCCAAAGGAAATCTGAAAATGTATAACCGTCATGAGATGGTTGAAGTTGTGAAGATTGATGGAAAGGCCCGTGGTATCATTGCGAGAAATTTAGTCACAGGTGAAGTTGAACGTCACTTCGGACATGCAGTAATTCTTGCAAGTGGTGGTTACGGAAACGTATTTTATCTTTCAACAAATGCCATGGGTAGTAATGTAACTGCTGCATGGAAAGCATATAAGCAAGGAGCGTTTTTCGGAAACCCTTGTTTCACACAAATTCATCCGACATGTATTCCTGTATCCGGCGATTATCAATCGAAGCTTACACTTATGAGTGAAAGTTTACGTAACGATGGTCGTGTATGGGTACCTGCTGCAAAAGGTGATAAGCGCAAGCCGGAAGAAATTCCTGATACGGAAAGAGATTATTACTTAGAACGTCGTTATCCTGCATTCGGAAATTTAGTTCCTCGCGATGTGGCTTCACGAGCTGCTAAGCAAGCATGTGATGAAGGCAGAGGAGTTGGTCCGAGCGGATTAGCTGTTTATCTGGATTTCCGTGATGCAATTCTTCGTTTAGGAAAAGATGTGATCAGCGAACGTTATGGAAATCTTTTCGAAATGTATGACAAGATCACCGGTGATGATCCTTACAAAACACCAATGAGAATTTATCCGGCAGTTCACTATACAATGGGTGGATTGTGGGTCGATTATAATTTAATGACAACTGTTCCCGGATTGTTTGCACTTGGAGAATGTAATTTCTCTGATCATGGCGCGAATCGATTAGGTGCTTCTGCATTGATGCAAGGTTTGGCAGATGGTTATTTTGTGATTCCATATACGATCGGTGATTATCTGGCTGATGAAATTCGTAATCCGGCCACGCCAACTTCACATCCTGCATTTGAAGAAGCAGAGAGAAGTGTCAACGAACGAATTGCAAAACTCAAATCGATCAACGGAAAACAAACTGTTGAAGATCTGCATAAGAAACTTGGAAAGATCATGTGGGATTACTGCGGAATGGCGCGTAATGCTGACGGTCTGAACAAAGCATTGGGAATGATTCGAGATCTAAAAAAGGAATTCTGGTCTGACGTAAAAATTCCCGGCGATATAAATGAATTCAATCCTGAGCTAGACAAAGCCGGTCGCGTTGCCGACTTCATCGAGTTAGGAGAATTAATGGTTACAGATGCATTGATGCGTAATGAATCATGCGGAGGTCACTTCCGTGAAGAATCGCAAACTGAAGACGGCGAAGCCAAACGCGACGACGACAATTTCTCTTTCGTCGCAGCCTGGGAGTTCGCCGGCGAATCAGCACCTGCTATATTGAACAAAGAGGAACTTGTGTTTGAGGAAGTTCATCCGACGCAGCGTTCTTACAAGTAATTAGGATTAAAAAAATGAATCGATCATTGATACAGAATATTCAAATAAAAATCAATGACAAATAATTAAATTGGAACTGATAGAGGTAGAATAGACGAATAGTGCTACTCACCACTCACCACTTACTACTTACCAAGAATGGAAACAATCAACCTCAAACTAAAAATCTGGCGACAAAAGAACAACACAACATCCGGTCGCTTCGAAATATATGATATGCCGGATGTAAGCACTCACATGTCTTTTCTGGAGATGCTGGATGTGTTGAATGATCATTTGATCAGAGGCGGAAAAGAGCCTGTGGCGTTTGATCACGATTGTCGTGAGGGAATTTGTGGAATGTGCAGCATGTATATCAATGGACGTGCGCATGGACCGATGCGCGGGACAACAACCTGTCAGTTGCACATGCGTCATTTTCATGAAGGCGAAACTATTACTATCGAACCATGGCGTGCTACTGCTTTTCCTGTTATAAAGGATCTGGTAGTTGATCGTACGTCATTTGAAAATATTATTCAGGCGGGCGGATATATTTCTGTGAATACCGGTAATGCTCCGGATGCTAACAGTATCCCAATCGAAAAATCAAAATCAGATGAAGCTTTTGATGCCGCTGCCTGTATCGGTTGTGGTGCTTGTGTTGCCAGTTGTAAGAATGCTTCTGCAATGCTTTTCCTTTCGGCGAAAGTTTCTCAGTTTGCATTACTTCCGCAAGGTGATCCTGAACGTCGTGAGCGTGTATTGAACATGGTCAGGACACACGATGAAGCCGGATTTGGAAATTGCACAAATACAGGCGCGTGTGAAGCGGAATGTCCGAAAGGAATTTCAATTTCTCATATTGCGAGGTTGAATCGGGAGTATTTAAGAGCGGGGGTTTCGAAGGAATAACTAATAGCTAAGATAGTTTAAAGCGTAAAAGGGGTTTAAGGTGTTTTGGTGCACTTTAAACCCCTTTTAATATATGTAGGAAAGTATGGATAAATTATAAATCTATTTCGGGACTTTATAAAAAAAACAATATTTTTTATCGTTGCTAAGAATAACAAATATGGTTAATATTTAATTGCGCAATTTTTTTTTCTATAAAAACTGTATCGACGTCTCACAGGTCGCCCCTACGGGGCTAATGCATACCACGTTTTTTTTTCTACAAACAGGTCGCCCCTCTGGGGCTATGCTGTCAACACAAACTTGGACTAATTATATTGCACGATTTTTTTCTACAATCTGGTCGCCCCTCTGGGGCTAAGCTGTCAACACAAACTCGGACTAATTATATTGCACGATTTTTTTCTACAAACAGGTCGCCCCTCTGGGGCTAAGCAGTCAACACAAATTTGGACTAATTATATTGAACGATTTTTTTTTACAAAGAGATCGCCCCTCTGGGGCTAAGCTGTAATTGCATACACCAGCCCCGTAGGGGCGACCTGTTTGTAGAAATAGACACCAACGATGCATTAGCCCCGTAGGGGCGACCTGTGAATTACCGTACCGGTGAATCAAACGGTTAAAAGTGTCAATTTATTTTTTTGGAATAATGTATAAGAAAACGCAAACCTGCATTTCATTTATTTCCTTCATTTTTTAAATCGATCCATTCAAATAAATATTTTTCATCATATTCTACTTCAAATTTTTTAAGAAGAGAAATATACTCATTCTTAAAAGTCATCTTCTTATGATGCTCCTCTTGATTCAGAATGTACTTTACAACATTATCAATTTGACTTTTGGAATATGAAAATGAACCAAACCCTGATTGCCAGTTAAATTTAGTATTCAGCCATTGTTTGTCATTAATAAACTTTGATGAACCCGCTTTAATGTCTCTCATGAAATCTGAATGTGATAACTGCGGCTTCATCCCGGCAAAGAGATGTAAATGATCAGGCATAGCGAAAATCGCCAGCATTTTCTGATCGAGTCTTTCAACTATTCCTGAAATGAACTTATGCAATTCTTCGCGATGGCATGGTGGGATTAAACTCCTTCGTCCTTGAACTGCGAAAACAAATTGAATATAAACTTGTGAATATGTATTTGCCATTTTTTATTTGGATTAGTTTATGTGTAAAATTAATCCTTGAAAATGAAAAACACTCTCGCATATATGCGGAGAAAATGATCAAGGCCAATTTTTTAAATGAAATGATTTATAAACCAAGTGCCATAAATTTTCTAAATTGGGGTTTTTTGAGGGCGTGAGGGCGAACTAGTTAAATTAGGGGCGACCTGTGAATTGATCGAACAGTTCAAAAGGTCAATCATTGATCATAGAGATATAATATTTGATTGCGGTAAAAATTATTTTCTTCAATTGCTGTATCGACGTTTCACAGGTCGCCCCTACGGGGCTCCTATGTAAAGCAGTCCTCTAGTTCCGAAACAAAAATAAGATTTTAATTCATTTAAATCATAATTTATTATTAGGTGTGTTGAAATGTGAAA
>JAYUWA010000580.1:0-9573 GCA_043753795.1 Bacteroidota bacterium
GATAGTATCAAGCGGATTTCCTGAATGCACTTCTATCTTAGTTGTTGGAAAACCTTTTTGTACAAAATATGCGTATGGTGTGTTATCACCTAAAGACCCGGTATTGAATCCTAAAGAAGTAAGTCCACTATAAAACAGTGGATCGACAGATGAATAGTTTGCAGTAAACCATGAATACATCAGTATATACTGACCGTTTGGAATTGCATTTACAAGACTATCAAAACTTACCATTTGTGCCGGTGAATTGTATCTGTAGATAAAATAATTTTCAGGTCTGGTCCGGTTACATCCGGGTACTGTTCCTGTCACATTTCCTGAACCACAAGGCGTACCCGGATTAGGGATAAACTGATTCGCTTGTCCAAAGTTATTGCCACAGGTTGTAATTGGTTGCAACGATATGGAGTCGAGTATTGCGACCATAACAGCAGGAGTTACCTGACAACCATTATATTCCTGAGGAGAATTATTGAAATAATAACCTACAGTGTTAAATGTACTGGCACTTGGTTGTCCCATTGTAAGCACTTGCAATGAAAAATTATTGAAGATATAATCAAACGTCCGGGTTGAATCATCGAATGTGATATTTGTAAATTTATCTTCTTTGAACTGATTGAAATGTGATTGCGACCAGCCTGTTTTGCCACTGATGTATTGAAACGAACTTTGTTGCCATTTAAATGTAGTATCGAATTGAATGGAATCATTTGCAACACGCCAGAAATAAACAACGCTGTCTTGTAGCGTGTATCCCTGCGGTGTCCATGAAATTACTCCACCACTATCAGTAACAGTTGTAAATCGATATAGCGGACTTGTTTGTGCGCCCGGTGTGGCGTCTTTAATATCCAGATCGATCGTATCAATCTCAAACTTGTATGCATTGACAGCAGCAAATGGATTGGAAGTACTTCCTTTCAATGTAACTGTATTGAATGGATGAATGGCATACTTTGGTGGATATACAGGAACAATATCTTTTGAGGTAATAAAGAATTGTGTTGTTGCTGTATTGTTAAACAAGTCATCATATTCCTCAACCGTATCCGGTAGATCAACATGTACTGTAATTCTGTTCAAACCTGCTGCAGCAAAACCGCCGGTAGCAACATTAAAGTTGATCGTATTTGAGTAATAACAATTTCCAACCTTAAATATATATGTTGAATCAGCATTGTCGGGAAAAGTTCTTGTGACCTTTACCTCAAATGAATCTGCTACAGCTTTCCCATAATTCCGGGTAGTTACTGAAATACCAAATGAATCAATATCGGTTGTAATATTTGCCGGCGTAAAACTTATGTTCGGTTCAGTAATTGAGTAATCCGGTTTTTGGAATGAATTAAATCTCAATGAAGGGTCGCCCTGTAAGGACATTTCCTGAGAAACGATCTTGTAACCTTCACTGCCGAATGGCTCCAGGTCTTTGATTGTGTGTACAATTAACTGACCGATAGTAGAACCATAATGTTGGTGTGAAGTGTTTTCGAAGAATGCTCGAGAATATGGATCAAGATAATTCGCGACTCCTTGACCGACACTGGCAAGAAAAGCAATCGCTGCTTTCTGCGGTTCTAAAACAAATTTCTCGCTTACACTTTTTACACCGGTATGAAAATCTCCGGCAAAGCATGAATTTGCAACTATAATAGGATATCTTCCTCTGTTTGAATAGGCGGAAGGTACATCTGTACTAATATCAAAACCGCCACCCGAAGCATGTCCAAAGAAGGTCATGATGGATACACCTGAGTCAATTTGAGTCTGTAAACTGGTAGATAGATTAACGACAATTGGATCAGGAGAATCTTTTAAGTAAGTAGTTACATGTCCGCCATACGAACTGTCTTCCATGATTTGTTCGTAGCTTCTTAAGTATGTTGCAAGTTGGTCTTGTTGCGGAATATTATTTCCACCCCCAAAATGCAGGATCTCTTTCATCCACGGTTGCGGTGGACCTGATTGTGCATCTTCATATTCTATTACTTTGTCAAGATACGTCAGGATCTCTGTTCCATCGACAGCACTAACTCTTCCAACAGGAATTTTTGGTGCCCAGATAGATCCATTAATTCCAGCAGTAAAGAGCATGTCAGATGGTGGTACACCATAAGATGCAACAAGACATAATGCCTGTTGTGCAGAATTCATTCTGAAATCTGCTGCAGAAATTGATTTACCTAAAATCAACATGTGTGCCGGAGGAGCAACTGTCCATGTATCCAGTAACCATCTTGAAAAATTCTTGATTCCAAGCGGATGATTATTTATACCATAGGCAAATTGATCATACAATTCTGCAACATCAATTAACAATGCTCGGTTATTTTCAGTTATGTCACGATGTGCTTCATACGTCCTTGCCTGATTCCACAAACCTCTATGGGTTATGATCAGAAAAGCAGAATCAACCGACATCGAGTTATAATCATTGAAATAGCCAAGGTTATTCTGTACGTATGAGATCTTGGAAACCGATGGGTACCCGATTAAACTTGGATTGGTAATGAAACATTCTTTAGGAGTTGCTGAGCCACTGTTCCCAATCAGAGTCTGATACATTGCTCCCGACTGATTCACTAATATTCTTCTGTTATTGGTAATGTCATAAAGAATTGGAGCAGTGCCGCCATTAAAATTACTGATGTCGGCTCTTGTCATCGATTGACCCGATGCATCTGGAATAAGCATTTTGAATGAAGTGCTTCCTTCTAGATCATATGTATGCGGATACTTGACGCACAAACTGTACAACATACTGTAATCAGTAGAGGTAAAAGGAACAGTACTGACACCGAATGTAAAATTTGTTGTTGGAGAAGAAAAAGTGGTTGCAGGATGAGTGAAATAAAGTCTTCTTAATGTTTGTGCATAATAAACTGTATCAGCGTAAGTGTTACCGGGATAAATAATTGTCAGATTATGTTCAAGGTTGTTTACACCACCAATAGTTGTTGAAACTTCTATATCCGGTCCGGAAGAGAAAATGTTTGCAGTCGGTACCGGAACTGTTATCGGATAATTTCCAGCAGAATAGTTTCCAAACACTGCACCCCAGCCTTCACTTTCGGTGAACTCGATTGACTCAGGATTTCTTCCGCGATTATATCCGAACAAGTAACTGGAATTCGGAACATCATTTCCGCCTTTGTAAACTTCTCTGATGAAATAATCGGCTGGAGTATATGATGAATAATTATTGTCATTCACCAACGTCAGACGTAAACCGTTTGCTGTTGGATTATAGGTTAAAAAATAAACTGATGTATCATTGGCAATACTGAATTCAATTGCCGGCTGATCATAAGGATTCGAATAAAGTTTTGTGTCTAAACTCCCGTCATTTTTTTTACCATAAAATTCAATGAAGTCTGAACCGTCGAAACTTCCATCACTTTCACCTTCAAGATAAATTGCTACTTCTTGTCCATTATGGAAAAGCTGGATCTTTCTGGGATCCAGTGATGAAGCAGCAAATCCTGCTTGAGTCAATGTACTCAAGCCTATCCTGTAAATACCATCCTGAGCAATTCTGATCTTGTAGTACTCCTGATTATATCTTATCCAGTCATTTTCATACGGACCTTGAGCATTGCAAAGCAGTGAAATGAAAAGTAAGTTTAATAGTAGTAAAAGTTTTTTCATTGGTTCCTTATTTCGGAGTATTTTGTTTATTGATATCTAATTTGAGGGAGAAGATATTTGAAGGAAGAAATTCTGTTGAAGTTAAATTGGCAAGTGCGTAATCGATCGTTAGTTTTCCGATCTTGATTCCAAGTCCAATGTTTGGTTGCATGATAGTGCTTTGTGTGTTATCAAAGTTTTTTACCTTTTGAATATTCTGCACTCCGCCTCTGAGGAAAATAAAATTGCTATAACCTACTTCAAAACCAAAATGCGGATCAACACTTAGCGGATCTGCTCCAATGAGAACGTTTCTTTGTCCATCAAAAGTCATGTCAGCATTCAGTTCAACAAGTGCAGAGAATTTTTTCGAAAGATCCCACTTGTATCCGGCACCGATGATCAATTTAGGTAAAGTAACTTCTGTAGTATTTTTTGGAATTTCATTTCCGGTAGCAACATAAGTTTCTTCTAAAAGATCTGTATTGTAACTCCATGCATTGAATGTTGATGTTACATCTTTCGCATGCACACCGAATAACCATTTGTCTTTTTTGTATTGAGCGCCAAGATCGAAACCAAATCCCCATGCTTTTCCAAATTCTCCAACCTTCCGGTGAATGATCTTAGCATTACCACCAAAATTCAATCCCGGAATAGAAGATTTTTTTGCATATGAAAAAATGAAACTATAATCTGCGATTGAGAAACTTGTGATTCTGGAATAGTCGATAAATCCTGATGCATCAACCAGGTCTAGTGTATTTGGAATATCATCTGTTCCGAAACGGATAATTGAAAAAGCGATCGTTCTTCTGTCGTCGATATGTGTAGCAAGTGTAGCATAATCAAACTTTGCAATTCCGGCAAAAAGTTCAGAGTGCATTGCCGTGATCTGCAGATCCGATTCAAAACCGGTAAGTCCTGCAGGATTCCAGAAAGCGGAGGTCGCATCATTGGTACTCGCTGCAACAGCTCCGGCCATTCCCATTCCGCGGCCACCTACGCCTATTGAAAGAAATTCATTACTGTATTTTGGCGCCTGGGAGAATGCAGGTGTTGCTAAACACGATAGAATTGAAGCAGAAAAAACAAGGTTTAATAATTTCATAGGTTGGTTATTATGGTTCAGCACAAGAAACGTACAAACCATTGCTATATTTTAATTATTCAGAGAGAACTTAAGTTGTAAAATTAGCATTTTCGCTTAGACGGACTTTGACATTTTGGCGAACGGTTGTTAATTTTTGAACAATAGATTATACTCTTGGATTGATGTAAAAGTTCATCATTCGACTGTCATTAAACCCAGCAACGACGGGCATTTCATCTGTATTCATACAGTCAAAATGTTGGCAAATGCAGGATCATTGTTAACTAAAAAGCCTTAAATTTTGTTGGAATCGGAAATTTTTGAAACCTAAAAGATTGGTATTTCATCAGGAAAAACTACTTTTGGGGCAAATCTTACAGAAGTAGTTTAGGTGAGTATAAATGCACGTTACTACTCTGGAGAAATATCAGTTCAATAATTTGTGAAAGCTGGATTTTCATGGGTGAATGACGACAAGATTTTTAAAATGAAAAAACAAATTCCGAATTTCCTTACCTGTATGAATCTGTTTTCAGGATGCATTGCTGCTGTGATGATTTTTCGAAATAGACTTGATATAGCAGCATACTTTGTTTTGCTTGCAGCATTTTTTGATTTGCTTGATGGTATGATTGCCCGTAGAGTAGGTTCTAATCCCGATTTCGGAAAGCAGATAGATTCGCTTGCAGATATGGTTACATTCGGATTCGTTCCCGGAGCAATACTTTTCAAGTTGTTGCAGATGTCGGATCTTACATCAGCATTTACGGATCAGAATGTGCGGATGGTTGTCCAGTTTTTGCCATTCATACTAACGGTGTTTTCTGCAATTCGTCTTGCGAAATTCAATTTGGATACGCGACAGTCCGTTTCCTTCATCGGATTACCAACTCCTGCCTGCACGATGATCGTAATTTCACTTCCTTTGATCCTGATTCAATATCCAGGAAGATTCGACAGTCTAATCCTGAATCATGCTTTCATTCTCATTTTGACAGGACTGCTTTCCTATTTATTGGTTGCAGAATTGCCATTGTTCTCGTTAAAATTCAAAAAAATCGATTGGAAATCAAATCAGTTTCAATACATTTTGATCTTGTTGTCGGCTGTTCTGATTGCCATATTTAATTTAGCAGCTATTCCGATCATTATTATCTTATACGTACTTTTGTCGCTAATCAAAAATATAATCACAGAAAAAAATATTTGATATGAAATTCACAGCAGAAATAAATGTGATGCCATTGAAAGCATTGTTAGATCCGCAAGGGAAAGCAGTTTCTCACGGACTCAAAAATATGGGCTTATCTGAAATAGAAAATGTCAGAATTGGAAAGCATATCACCCTCGAAATCGAAGCATCGTCAAAAGAAGAAGCGAACGGGAAAGTGGAAGAAGCTTGTAAGAAGTTGTTGAGTAATCCGATTATGGAGAATTTTACCTATGAATTGGTAAGTAGTAATTAGTAAACCCGTTGTTCGAAATTCAAAACGTTCGCCCTTCGACTTCGCTCAGGGACCGTGGATTTTAGGCAGATATGTGTGAATTTTTTGCGAAGAAAATTCCCTTAAAATTAAAGTTAAATTTTCTTCGTAAAAAATTTACACATTACCACTTATAAGACGGTCCCCGAGCGAAGTCGAGGGGCAATAATTTCGAACAACGGGTTAACTAAAAACGAATAACTAATAATTTCCTAGGTAAAGGGGAGGGTTTCGGTTATTTATAAATGAAAGTGGCGCCGGCATTGAATATTAAAACAGTATATAGCAAGATACCCAATATTCGCTATTCATTATTCATTGTTCATTATTCAATTTTTTTAGCCGCTCTGGTAAACCCTCGTCGTTTCATCTCGCCCCAATTTTTTACACCTGTCATAAGATCCAGATTTCCGCGGATGGCGTAGTATACTGTGAGTGGATGAATGAATAGTGGTTCGATCAATGCTGTACCTAGCAGACGAAGGATGTCGCGTTTTTTCTTGTATTGATGGAAGCTTAACTCTTCGAAAAGAATAGCAGCAGTGGAGTACATGATCGCAAAAGCGTAGATCAATAGAAATAGTACGACAAATAATTCAACGTTTAAGATTCCCAGAAAAGCCATCATGATCAGGTAAAGAAATGCCGTCGTTTCAACGATTGGTGCCATGTATTCAAACAATAACCAGAAAGGCATACTTACCATTCCTAAGAATTTATACTTTGGATTAAAGATCAATTTTTTATGGATCCATAAGGTCTCTGCAGTGCCTCTTGTCCAGCGATTTCTTTGCTTGCTTAGAATCTTGAAACTACTCGGTGCCTCTGTCCAGCATAGCGGATCCGGTAAATAAACAACGCGATACTTTTCTTTCCGCTCTTCCATATACCTGCGCATACGGATAACAAGCTCCATGTCCTCACCGACAGTATTGTGATTGTATCCACCTGCATCAATTGCTATCTTCTTATCAAACATTCCAAAAGCTCCTGAGATCAGGATCAGTCCATTCAATCTACTCCAGGCCATACGCCCTAATAAAAATGCCCTGATATATTCAAGTACCTGAATGCGTGGAATTATTTCAGTTGGTAAATTTACTTTTGTGATCTTGCCTTCGTTGACTTCACATGAGTTTGCGATTCGAACTACTCCGCCAACTGCAATTACTCTGTCGGTCTCTGTTTGCTCCATAAATGGTTTTACCATTTTTAGCAATGACTCATATTCCAATATACAGTCTACATCAATAGCTGCAAAAATTCCGTAACGTGAAATATTAATACCGGAATTTAAAGCATCAGCCTTTCCACCATTGACCTTATCGACGACCGTTAATTTACTCAATGATGGAATAGTGGACTTATATACGGCCCGAATGGGCTTCGATCCGATTTTCTCTTCAAAGGCATAAGGAACTGCTTCCAGACTATAGGCTTCGATCATCAGGTCCAAAGTATTATCCTTGGACCCATCGTTAACAATGATCACTTCGAAGTTGACGTAATGTATATTCAGAAGCGAACGCACATTTTCAACAATGGTCTTGGACTCATTATAGGCCGGTGCTATGATTGAAATAGATGGAGCAGATGGAGCAGCAAGGATATCACGATAGTCGATGAAACTATTTCGACGCATGTAATTGATGATGTCGAATGCCGATACAGTTGACAACAGGAAATAGGTGCCAAATAAAATACAGCTGTAGACCAAAATAAAATGATCTGCGAACTTTGTAAAGTAATAGAAAAACAAACCCATAGTTTATAGCCTCCTGTCTCGTGCGTGACGAATCATTAATTGTAATTGCGGCCCTGATTGATTGAAAATAGATTCTATCAATTGTTCACCATTAGTATGTATAGAAAGCAGTGAACGTACTGCCTGTATTGATACCGGATAATCTTCTATCGGCTGTCGTATGATCTTCTCCAACACAGGGATAGATTTCGAACTTCCTATTATTTCCAGTGTTTTTAATATTTCGGTTTTGGTAATAAGATTTTCCAGCGGATAAATTTCCAATAAGATATCTTCTCCATCAGTTGCACTTAATTCACGCAAAGCCCTGATGACAGTCAGCTTTAAACGAATGTCCGGAGTTTTTAACAGAACTAGTAAGGTCCTGATAGATTCCCGTTGTCTGAATCGTCCGATCATCTGTACGCAAAAAACAACTACATCTTTGTTTGTCGAATTTAACCAGTTACTGAAATCAGGAATCATCTTCTCAGGCATCTTGGTCAACATGTTGTAAATGTTTGCGGAATCCCAATCTGACAAATGTTCAGTTTCTTTTGCAAGAAATGCAAGTGGATCTTTATCGCTGAGTTTCATCAAAGCAATACGTGTCTCCATTCGAAGAATTTCATTTTTGCTGTTTAGAAATCCGCTGATCTCATTATAACCTGATTTCACATTCATGATCGCAAGTTCTTTCATGCCTTTGGCAATGATATACCAACGCTTGCTTTTGAGTTTGATCATTGAATCCTTTTCGAATCCCAGGTATTTGTAAATCTCTTCTAATCTTTCAGCAGTTTCACCTGTGAAATTTTCATGTAAATGAATGATCTCATCGAGTATGGTGCAACGGTTGAATTGAATCTCCAGATCGATCTTGTCGACCATCGAAAGAACCTTTTTTTCATCCAGTCCTTCATCAAATAATAGCTGCCGGAATAACGGTTGATATTTTTTCAGTAGTTCTGTTTTCTTGTTTAGTCTTTTTGTTTTATAGATCCTGCTTCCCATGATCACACCCAGCAAAATGAGAATGATGATCATGAAAAGAATAGTCACTCCAATAAGAATTCTGATATGTACAGGGAAACTATATATAGATCGTCCAACCTCATCTACAGAATACTGCAGATCAGAAAAATTCATTTGGAGAAATATGGACGAAATAAAATTCAAATTAGTTCTGTAATTGTTTATTTAGATCTTCAATCTGTTTCTCAACAGATTTTCTTCTTGCATTAATAAAAGATTTTAGTCCAGGAATAAAATTTCCCGGATCTAATGGATCGCCGACTGTAGAATTTACGTTTGTGTCGAAATCAGTATTGGAATACATTTTATTTACATCTGCATAAACGGATACTCTGATTCGTAAACTCAGGCTGTCAATTTTTTGGTTGATGGTTTCTTCGTCAAAATGTTTACGAAGTAACTCATTCATAATTGCCAAATATCGTCTTTGAATAATTGGATTTTCACCCAACGTTTTTTCAAGCAGCGGACGAGCTTGCTTGTAAGGCACAGAATCGGGAATCATAATGTCAAGATTTTCCAGTTGTTGCAAGGGCATAACCGGATTCCATGCAGCGAAACTGTAATTTCCATCTAATGAAATCCAC
>JAYUWA010000581.1:0-3136 GCA_043753795.1 Bacteroidota bacterium
ATTCCCGGAGTCTGTACCTGCCTGGAAATGTCAGCAGAAACTATGAAGATTCCTGAACCAATCATTGATCCAATAATGATGGCAGTAGAATCAAAAAGCGACAATTTCTTGTCAGAGGGTGTCTGGTCTTTCATGCTGAAAATTTCTTATTCAAATAAAGAAAAATATTTCAATACAATGGCTATTTTCGTCGCATGACTCGTCAACAATTATATGAACAAATTCAGAAGAAGAAATCCTACCTCTGCATAGGACTCGATACTGATATACATAAGATTCCCAAACATCTCCTGAAATTTCATGATCCGATATTCGAATTCAACAGACAGATCATTGATGCGACTTCTGAGTATTGTGTGGCATATAAACCTAATCTTGCTTTTTATGAAGCAATGGGACCTGACGGACTTCGGAGTCTCAAGCATACAGTCGATCACATTTCTTCTGACATCTTCACAATTGCAGACGCAAAACGTGGTGATATCGGAAATACTTCAGAAATGTATGCTGATGCATTTTTTAAGTATTACAATTTTGATTCGGTTACTGTAGCTCCTTATATGGGTAAGGACTCTGTAGTTCCTTTTTTGAAAGAAGGGAAATGGGTGATCCTGCTTGCTCTGACAAGTAATTCCGGTTCAATGGATTTTCAAATGATGGAAGTGTGCAGTTCAATTGAACAAAAAGATACGAAGTTGTTTCAGGAGGTGATCAGACATGCACGCAAGTGGGCAAATGAAGATTCGTTGATGTTCGTTGTTGGTGCTACACATCCTGAACTTTTCAAAATGATCCGTGAAGTTGCACCTGATAATTTTTTACTTGTTCCTGGAGTAGGTGCACAAGGTGGAAGTCTGAAAGAACTTTCTGAAACAGGAATGAATTCAATGTGTGGTTTGCTTGTGAATTCATCACGCCAGATCATTTATGCATCATCCGGGGAAGACTTTGCAGAAAAAGCACGCGAACAATCTCAATATATGCAGAAAGAAATGCACGAATTGCTAGATCGTCTATTATAAGAAACAGAAGTCTGTCAACTTGAATTTACTTTTGAAGAAAATTCAAATCAAGTGACTGAAACCTTTCTTCATTACATCTGGAAAAACCGGCTGTTCAATTTTAATCAGCTAAAAACTGTTGATGGACAAGATGTCGAGATCCTGAATCCCGGAATTTATAATACGAATGCCGGCCCCGATTTTTTCAACTCCCAATTGCGCATTGATAATACTCTTTGGGCAGGAAATGTCGAGATCCATATTCTAGCTTCTGATTGGATCAAACATGACCATCAGAAAGATGCTTCATACGATAGTTGTATTCTGCATGTTGTTCTTGAAAACGATGCTGTCACGCGGAGGATGGACGGTTCCATCATTCCGGCTATCGAACTCAAAGGGAAATACCCGAATTACTTATGGGATAATTTTATTCAACTTATAAGTGAAAACGAATGGGTCTCATGCAGTCATCGGTTGAATGAAATTGATCATGATGTTTGGATAAAACTTTTTGAGGATAAGTCAGAAGAACGGTTGCGACTTAAAGCGCAGCAAATTCTAATTTCACTGGAAGGATTGAAGAACGACTGGGAAGAATGTTTCTATCAGTACCTGTGTAAAAATTTCGGCTTTCAACTAAATGGAATGCCTTTCGAAATGCTGGCCAGAAGTTTGCCGTTGAAGATCGTCAGAAAGGAGCAAGGCAGTGCTATAAATCTGGAAGCAATATTTTATGGTCAGGCCGGAATGCTTGAAAGAGATTTCACAAATGATTATCCTGCTGATCTTAAAAAACGTTTTTCATATCTTCAATCAAAATATTCACTCAAACCGATTCATCCGTCAACCTGGAAATTTCTTCGGATGCGTCCGGTAAATTTCCCAACCATCCGGCTCGCTCAGATGATCTGCTTGCTTCAGAATACGAATAATCTCTTTGCAATTGCCCGTGATCTGGAAAATTTAAAAGATTTTTATAATCTCTTCAGTTTTCCTATACATGAGTATTGGACAAACCATTATTTATTTGATAAAGAGTCGGTCGTAAAGGACAAAATGATAGGGAAGACCTCAATTGATAACATCATTACCAATACAATTGTACCCTTTCTGTATGCATGGGGTCAGTTTACAGGTACAGATTTTTATAAAGTGAAAGCAAGAGACACATTGTTCAAACTTTCTCCGGAGAATAATCGTATCATTGAAAAGTGGGACAGTTGCGGTGTAAAGGCTGAAAATGCAGGACATTCACAGGCGCTGATTCAGCTAAAACAGTATCATTGCTCAGAGAAAAAATGTTTAACTTGCAGCATTGGAATGAAACTAATTAATACCCTGCCATGAGATTAATAGAAACAGTTCGCGGATACTTTGAACGCCAGGCTTTCGGAGTTTGCACCTGGTTAGGAGATAAACTTGATATGCGCTCTTCCAATATCCGGTTATTTTTTATTTACGCTTCTTGCCTTACAGTCGCTTCACCATTGATCATCTATATGATTCTTGCTTTTTGGTTGAAAATGAAATCGTATGTTAGAGCTAAAAGAACCTCGGTGTTTGACCTTTAAAGTAAAGAATGAAAACAATTTTAGTTACAGGAAGTAACGGTTTGTTAGGACAAAAGATCATCTATGCTCTTAGAAACCGTTCAGATGTGAAATGTATCAGCACATCGAAAGGCGAAAACAGAATGAAAGTCAAAGATGGCTATGAATATGTTTCCATGGACATTTCCGATCTGAATTCTGTCGAAAACGTTTTTCAGAAATATATTCCTGATGTTGTGATCAACACAGCCGCAATGACAAACGTCGATTTGTGTGAATCAAACAGAGATGAAGCATGGTTGCTGAATGTGCAGTCTGTGGAACACATTATCAGCGTTTGCAAAAAACACAATACACACCTGATTCATCTGTCAACAGATTTTGTCTTCGATGGCAGAAAAGGTCCTTACATAGAAACTGATGAACCGAATCCGTTGAGCTTTTATGCACATACAAAATATGAAGGTGAAAAACTTATTACTGCAAGCGGAATATCTAATGCGATTTTAAGAACGATCATCATTTATGGTGTTGTTGACGACAATAGTCGTTCGAATGTGGTTTTATGGGTAATGAATTCTT
>JAYUWA010000582.1:0-3135 GCA_043753795.1 Bacteroidota bacterium
TTTAGATTTGTCTAAATTTTAATTTCATGCTTACTTATACAGAAGAAAATTACCTGAAAGCAATTTTTCAGCTTCAGGAGGATGAGAAAAGTAAAATCAGTACAAATTCTATTGCTGAAAGGTTATCGACCACACCAGCTACCGTATCAGATATGTTGCAAAAACTTGCAGCAAAGAAGATGGTAAATTACCTAAAGTATTATGGGGTAAGTCTGACTGCAGGAGGAAAAAAGAAAGCGATAAATGTTGTCAGAAAGCATCGTTTATGGGAATTGTTTCTTTTTGAAAAATTGGGTTTCAACTGGGATGAAGTGCATGAGATCGCAGAACAAATGGAGCACATTCAATCTGATATTTTAGTACAAAAACTTTATGATTTTTTAGAGCGACCAAAGACTGATCCGCATGGTGATCCAATTCCTGATGAGTTTGGTGTTTTTCCTGATCTCAAAACTGTACCACTTGCAGTTGTAGATCCTAAAAATGCAGCGATAGTTATTGGAGTTTCTGATCATCGTCCCGACTTTTTACAATACCTGCAAAAGATAGGATTACGTATAGGAAAAAGATTAAATATTCTGGAAGTAATTTCATTTGACAAATCGATGGATATAAAAATTGAGGGAAATGGAAATCCTGTCCACATCAGTCATGATGCTGCAAAAAGCATTATGGTAAATTTAATATAATCAATTAATAAATTTTGAAATGGCTTATAATGATAATTCACTTTCAGAGGTGCATGAAAGTGTAGATACAACTCAAAAGACCGGGCGATTCAGAAAACTTTTTGCCTTCCTTGGTCCGGCCTATCTGGTGAGTGTCGGTTATATGGATCCGGGAAACTGGGCTACAGACATAGCAGGTGGAAGTAAATTCGGTTATGCTTTGATCTGGGTGCTATTGATGTCAAATCTAATGGCAATTCTCTTGCAGAGTCTAAGTGCACGACTAGGAATTGTAAGAGGCCGCGATCTTGCTCAGGCTTCCAGAGAAACATATTCTCGTCCGGTGAATCTAGCTTTATATTTTCTTGCTGAAATTGCAATAGCATCTTGTGACCTTGCAGAAGTTCTCGGTACGGCTATTGGATTACAATTACTATTCGACATACCGTTGATGTGGGGAGTATGTATAACGGTTCTTGACACATTCCTCCTTCTTTTTCTGATCAATTATGGAATTAGAAAAATGGAAGCATTTATTCTCGGACTTGTTTCAATAATCGGTATGGCATTTTTAGCAGAGATGATACTTGCGAAACCATCGTTTGCAGAAATAAGTACGGGATTCATTCCATCACTTCCGGATAGTACAGCCTTGTATATAGCAATTGGCATCATTGGGGCAACTGTGATGCCTCACAATTTATATTTGCACTCATCGCTTGTTCAAACACGAAAGATTAAACGAAACCCTGTTGATATTAGAAAAGCGATCAAATACAACATCTTTGATTCTGTCATTGCCTTGAATCTGGCATTCTTTGTTAATGCTGCCATATTGATCTTAGCAGCATCAGCATTCTTCAAGAATGGAATGTATGAAGTAACAGAAATCCAGGATGCTCACAAATTTTTAGCACCATTGCTTGGGTCTGAACTGGCGCCTACACTTTTTGCAATTGCATTGATTGCAGCAGGACAAAGTTCAACGATAACCGGTACATTAGCAGGTCAGATTGTGATGGAGGGATATTTAAAGATTCGAATAGCTCCTTGGATCCGTCGATTATTGACCAGATCAATCGCTATCATCCCGGCTTTGATTGCCATTTATTATTTCGGTGAAGCTGCAACAGGTAAACTTCTGATCCTATCACAGGTTATTTTAAGTATGCAACTTGGCTTTGCAGTCATTCCATTAATTCATTTTGTCAGCGATAAATCAAAGATGAAAGAATTTGTGATTCCGATGTATGTAAGAGTTCTTTCATGGTTGGTCGCTGGAATCATTGTGAGCTTAAATGCTAAGCTCGTAATTGAACAAATCTCGAGCTGGCTTACTACATCTGAGAATCCAATGCTCATTGCATTTGTGGTAATACCTTTGGCTTTAGCAGCAGGGATGCTTTTATTGTACATTACTTTCAGGCCATTGTTCAAGGTAAAAGAGAAGGATGAAATAACACCTGTTCATGCAAATATTAAATCGATCAAACCAACGAAAATTCAACCGTACAAACGAATTGCAATTGCTGTAGACTTCTCAAAAAGTGATCATTTGAATATAAGTAATGCTTTAGCTCAAGGTGGAAAAGATGCTGATTATCTGCTCATTCACGTAATTGAATCAGCAGGAGCTTTATTCATGAAAAATGAAATTCGTGATTATGAATTCATGACCGATGTGAAAAATCTGAATCGTTATTCAGACGAATTGAATGAAGATGGATATAAGACAACGATCAAACTCGGCTATGGTAATCCTAAAAAAGCAATTCCTGCATTGGTAAAAGAGTTCAATGCTGATCTGTTGGTTATGGGTGCTCATGGACATAAGGGTTTTAAAGATTTTATCTTTGGAACCACTGTAGATGCTGTGCGTCACAAAATAGGTATCCCATTATTGATAGTCAGAAATTAGAAGGACTTAAATCATTTCGTACTTTTACCATTGTTTATGACCAGGGAGCAGATAATTATAAAAAATAAGAAAGCCTCTTTTGAATATAGTTTTTTAGTTTCGTTTACAGCAGGTATAATGCTGACTGGTACTGAAGTAAAGGCTATACGAGAAGGTAAAGCTACGTTGAGTGATTCATTTTGCATCCTTGCAAACGGTGATCTGTGGGTCAAGAATATGCATATTGCGGAATACAAACAAGGTTCATATAATAACCACGAGCCAAAGCGATTAAGAAGGCTTCTGCTTAACAAAAGTGAATTGGTCAAGATTCAATCCAAGTTAAAGGAGAAAGGTGTTACGATTATTCCTATTCAATTATTTTTCAACGAACGTGGACTTGCAAAACTTGAGATTGCTTTAGCACGTGGTAAGAAAACTTTTGATAAGCGAGAAGACATTAAAAAGAAAGATCAGCAGCGGGAGATTGCGCGTGTAAGCCGTTGACTTTAACGAATAGTGAATAACGAATAACTAACCCGTTGTTCGAAATTCACCCTTCGACTTCGC
>JAYUWA010000583.1:0-3132 GCA_043753795.1 Bacteroidota bacterium
TGCAATCTGGGATGTACTTTTTACAAAATGAGATTGGGATGCAGGGGAAGGTTGTTGTTATTAATGAATAATTAATAAGTGATTAATAATTACTACTGTCCGATAAAACTAATTTCATTGGACAATAAATCCTAGCTGCAAAAAATTGATTTTTATTTGATAGTAATTGAAATATTAATTCAAAAATGAAACTGTGTACCTTTTCGGTTTCTAAGGTACACTTTATGATTTTTGATGCATTATAAAAGGCACTGATGTCTTTTATAAACTAATGAACGATAAAATTATCTTTTGAAAGGAGTCTCTATTATTCAAGTCTGTTTCAAATGATTTCGTCCAAGGACTCCACACGCAATACCTACTTTACCTTTGATTAATAGTGATGTGAGTCAACGAATAGTGGGCGGCTTACTATAAATTTATTTTACGAACGCTTTATTTAAGATATAATTTTCAACATAAATTACAAAGGTTGATTTTTATCGAACAGAAATAATTATTCATTAATAACAACAACCTTCCCCTGCATCCCAATCTCATTTTGTAAAAAGTACATCCCAGATTGCAACTGCGATACATCGATCTGGTTTGTGGTTTTTTCTGCTATCACCAATTTGCCGGTGATATCAAACAATGATACTTTGCAGTAATCTGCCAGGTAGATCATTCCTTCGGTAGCAGGATTTGGGAAGAAACGGAGTTCTTCAGCTATAGAAGAAAAATCTCTAACGAAAATTGCTGTAAATGTTTTGTCGGAATTTAGATTGAAAGTGAGTGTCGGTTGAGTCTGATCATTTTCTTTCCAACGCGCAAAACGATAACCGGGCTTTGCAATTGCTGTCACGGAAATATTTATTCCTTCTGAATAGCTACCTTTCCACGGATAAAGAGCCAAACTAACTCCCGGCAGATCCTGCGAAATGAAAAGCGAATTGACCTGAATGTTTCCATGAGAAAGATCATCAACATCAACTGTAAGTTCATGCAACACTCCTAAACCAAAGTGTGAAGCAAGATGCATTCTTTGATAATAATTTCTGTCTCTGGCAAAGTTCCTCAACTCTTCAATGTTGTCATTCCATTTTGTCATGCTGCTTGGCGTTTGCCATCTTCCAATATGATTGGGCATTTCAGGCTCGATCACAGATGCTATTTCATCTATCCGGTCCAGCACTCGTTGTGTCTCAAATGAACTGTTTAATAAATCTGAATGCCGTAGGATAAATTGATTTTTGAATTCCTGATTCGTTAGAAGCCTTGCAAAAATTGAATCATGCATGTTGATTAACAGAAAATTCAGGTTGTCATCATAAGGGCTGTAAAATCCGCCATCAAAATCATTGGACATAAATCTCCAGCGACCATCCAGTCCTTCCCGAATCCCGGGAATAGGTTGTCCATTTCTCAACTTCCAATAAGTCTGATTGTGATCTGTATTTTTTTTGTTTGAATATACTGTCGCTGACCAATAGTCTATAAAATTTTCTATGTCTAATTGCTCTTTTACCAGTTCAAAATTTTCAAATACTGTCATATCATTCTGGCGAATGAAATCTTTCAGCTGAATAAAATTTTGTTCATCACCTTGTTGTCCGGAGACTAATTTGAATTGTCCATCGAGGTTATCTTCCATCAATATTACACTATCTCTGTGGATGCCATAATTTTTTTGCAAGCCCCAGGCATCATTCAATTCACGAATATTATGAATTCCCCAATATTCTCCATTGACAAATGCAACAGAAGGAGTGTAAGCCTGGTATTTTAATTTCAGATGATCAAACAGCGATTGTATCATAGCGTCACGACACATCGTATTACCCGGTATCGCCCATTCATTTCCATTATTTCTGAGAATGATTCGCTTGAATTCATTCATCGACTGTAAAGTTCCGGGCTTCTTTAATCCGTTGAAGAAAGCATACTCGAAATTATTTTCAATGTCGTATTCACTACGTGCAAAAACGGTAAGTGCTTTTTGTCCATAGCTCCGGATCCATTCTCCTCTTGTTCTGATACCAACTTCCTGCGACAACATTTGCTCGCCATTCACTTTGAAAAATTGAAAATTTGCCGGACGTTCAGATGCAGCACCTGACAGCTCATAATTTCCGGTGAAAGAATATCCTGTAAATGTTGCACCGGGAATATAAATTCCGGTATAGTAATTAAAAAGATTTTCAGGATCTGTTACCAGTGAAATAACCGGCAGCGAAAATTTTGTTTCAATTTCCGGATCTACAAAAAATGTAGAAGATACAATCGCACCCAATCCTTGTCCGGGCTTATAAATTCTTGAACGCAGCACTCCGGCTTTTGTCAATGTCTTATTTGGTCTGCTCCAAAAACTTCCCGTAGGGCCAATGACAACATCAGGAGATGAACGAATGTAAGAATAGGGTTGCACGGGAAAATCAGAAGCTGTAATATCTTGTGGGGCCAAACCTTCCGGTACTGAATCATAATCAAAGTGAATAGGAGTGGAGTAGATCGGCGACCGGTCTGTAGGATCGGAACCATCAAGAGTGTAATAAACAATACTTCCGGCAGGTGAATTTATACTTACATCTATTGGTGCGGAATAAAATCCGGATTGATAAGAAACATGTGGAACCTCTGATGAATCGCCAATCGGTAAAATTTTGAATGGAAGAATATTTACTGAAAATTTTGCCGTGTTATTATGATCTGTTATTCTGATAAATGCTTTCGTAGAATAAATATTCGGAACCGTCCATTCCCAGCCTTCATCTGCTGCCGTTACATCACTTGCAAGTTGCTGCCATGTTGTTCCACCATCGTTTGAAAAATCGATATCGACTGTTTGGATCAAATCGCCTGCTGACCAATAGATCTGAATAATGGAATCACCTTTGTAAGTCATATTCGCTTGCGGATGGCCTAGACGAAGATCATTCTGTGGAACCGGAATTCCACCTACCGGAAAAATAGCGCCAAGATCTTCTCCATTCATTCCTGCTGATCTTAAAGGTGAAAATGGATTCAATTCAAAGTTGTCACCTGCTGCGTCAATAAACATCGGTTCCAATGACATATTGTGATCCACAGTATCGATCAAACCATCTTCCAGATTTGAATAGCTGAGTTGTAACGTTGCATCAGTCGTAAGTG
>JAYUWA010000584.1:0-3115 GCA_043753795.1 Bacteroidota bacterium
TTTGCCTTTCAATTTTACTTCCTTTACCTTTCTTCCAAGCAAATCAGTGATCGTAACATTCGGATTTAAAATGTCTTCATTTAACATCAGGGAAAATTCTGTACTAGTTGGATTTGGATACAAATGAACGGATAGATTCTCTTCGATCTCTGATGTTGATACAAACCCACAATTTGCAAGTGTCCCAAATGCATCCGCTTTCCCATAACCCCAGGCATTGTTGGGAACAGGTCCCCAGGTGAAACTATCATGAGCTGCACAATTCACAATGGCACTTTTAAAGTCTGCCCATGTTGCTGTTGGATTCTGCTGTAGAAATAATGCAGCAATACCGGCCACAACTGGTGCAGATGCAGAGGTCCCGCCGCCTGTCTGATGCAATCCTCCCGGAGCAACTTTATATGGCTGTGCACCAATTAATCCGGGCATTAAAGTCATCACTCCTGTTGAAAGGATATGATGTCCCGGAGCTGCGATCTCGGGCTTTATACGATTATCACGTGTTGGACCTCTGCTGCTATTTTCAGCAAGGTCTCTCGGTCTGTCGTTCGCTGTGATCTGAACGGTATTATTGTAATCCAGATGCCGGTCGGTGTTGTAATAATTCCCAACCGTGATCACATTATCCAGACATGCCATTCCGCTTACGATAGATTGATTTGTATCAGGTGCCCAGTAATTTGCGATATCAGGAAAGGTAGCAACGTTTGGAACATTCTGCCATTCATAATCGAACGACCAGCTATCGTATCTTCCATTTCCTGTTGTTGTAAACCGCCAATTATAACTTGTTGAATCAGGCAAAACATAAATTTCAAGTTGATACACACCATCATTGACTGATGTATACATTTGAACGATTCCTATTCGTTTTGTGTTTACAATAAGACTTCTTGTTAAGAATGTATTGATCGTTGGAGTAACGCTTATAAAAGGAAGCGAACCTCTGTGTTCAAAATAGGGTGTAATTTTATCAGCTCCAACTGTAAATCTGATCTGATTGAATTGTGCTGAATCAGCATAGATCTGAATGTATGCTCCGGGAATTCCTGCATTATATCTGAACCAGGTAAAGACTGTATCGCTTGCTACGGAATTTCTTCCCAGATGAAACGGATAAACGATACCAACATTTCCGGCAGCAGCTACCAGTATTCTTCCACTTTGAGCGTCGATGAGATTGCTGATATATTGTGCTTCGAGATCCTGACCATCGTGTGAACCATCATAAGAACCCAACGATGCATTGATGACACACGGTTTCCCTAACTGCTGTGCTTTATCGAAAATATATTCAACTGCGTGTGCTAACCGGGGAACATTATCATTGGCAGCAAAATCATATCCTACAACTATCAAATCTGATTTAGTTGCTACACCTTGAAAATGTCCGACTGCACTACCATTGCCTGCAGCTATTCCTGCAACATAAGTTCCGTGACCAAACTGATCTTCGCCGGTATGTGAAACGGCAAGTCCGCCCATGATGTCAGCATCGTTCCACTCCTGTCCGTAATCATACGGCTGTGGTGTATTTGCTGCATTGGGTTTTGTCATATCCCATAAATGTTTTATACGGGTATATCCGGTACTGTCTTTAAAATCGAGGTGATTAATATCTATTCCTGAATCGATGATTCCCATTATTACTCCGGTTCCATCATATGCTTGCGGAAGTGGTGTTTGCCCGGTATGAACTTCATCCACTCTCGATATCAAGCGCATGGTATCATTCAATACTTGTACTTTCCTTAAATTTCACTGAATGATTTTTACAAAAGGCTTATCAATTAATTCTGCAATAGTATTCAATGATAAACGCGCTGAAATAATTTTTCCTGATGTGCCGATAATTTTTTCATTTCTTGTAGAAATAAAATCGGTGATCTCATTTACCTCACCCTTAATTAAAACATCAGTAACAGAAGACTTCGACAACTTTGTTGAATTAAGTTTGTCGAGTAATGACATATTTACTGATGTCTGAGCAATAGACATAGTTGAAGTCAGAAGAAATAGGATTGCTATGAAGTAGTTCTTATTCATTAAATTTATTTTAAGGTTCGGAAACAGCGGTCGAATTCCATCGAAAATGGAAATACATACTTTGGCTCTTATTCTATGTCAAAGATGCCACTCCTTCCTTTTCCATTCACAAAAGTCGTGAATAATTATAAAAAAAGTGTTGTGAATAAGTAATTTAACGGGTCAGTCCTGTTTTTCTTCTTTATCTTATCACTTTGGTACACTATTTTTATAAATAAACAAGGTATATTTACGAATTGAATGTACTATGAATCCATAAATTGTTATATTTGAGAAACAGAAGGCAAAAGTTTGTTTTCTATTCTCACGAAAAAATATTTCTTATCCACCCCACCTCTGGATTTGTTAAAACAATAAGCCGATGCAAAGCTCAGTGTTTCAATATCCATATGAAAAAGTTCTGCGTAGAACTCACGGTGTTTTATCTAAGTTAGGATTAAAAGTAACTGACTTCGACAAAAAGACAGGAAGCATTAAAGCGCGTTCAAATTTTTCATTCACCCGTCCTACTGTCAAAATAGATCTGATTGTTGAAGAGATGGAGAATCACAATACAAAAGTATCAGTCACCGGTTTTCAGGTCAAACGACATTTTTTTCAGCGTAAGTATGATGCAATACTTCGGGAATCGGAGATTTTGGATGCGATAACTACGGTTATTTAAATGGTGTAATTCATTCTTGGAATTCACTACTGTCCTATATAAATATTTTCATTTGCAAGTAATTTCCATAATTCAATCTGTTTCTTTCAATTTTTCTTTTTTTGTTTGGCCAAAAAAAGAAACAAAAAAAGGCACCAACGCGCACCAAATCATTTGAAATCATCGATTATTGGATACATCCCTGATTCAACTTTTCAAATGAGTCGAGTAGGAAAAAGCATTACAGCCTAATCCTCTCACAGAACCGTACATGAAGATCTCCCTTCATACGGCTCTTGTTATTCAATCTACTTCCAATGGGCAAATAAATTCGGGCTAGCCTTTTGTATGTTATGCAACATTTCAAAAGATTTCTTCACCGAGCGGAGTTTATACTTATTCATAATGTAACTACTGAGTCTATTA
>JAYUWA010000585.1:0-9470 GCA_043753795.1 Bacteroidota bacterium
AGATATTGCCAACTGGAAAATTCCTGGTAAAATGGTAAAAGGAATGGGAGGCGCAATGGACTTAGTAGCATCTGCTAGAAATATTATTGTTGCTATGCAACATGTGAATAAGGCCGGTGAATCAAAATTACTTCCGCAATGTTCATTGCCGCTAACAGGGATACGATGTGTAAAAAGAATTGTAACCGAACTGGCAGTAGTCGACGTATTAACGGAAGGTGGATTTAAACTTATAGAAAGAGCTCCGGGAATCAGTACTCAGGAAGTGATCAATGCAACAGCAGGAAAATTAATTGTAGAAGGAGATATTCCTGAAATGGTCATCGACTAAAAAAATGATTCAGTCAATTTAACTTTACAGCATACAAAATTCTTTACTTATATTCCACATGAGCGATTCAATAAAAACTCTGAGCGTAATTATTCCTGCATACAATGAAGGCAGAACAATTCACCGAATTTTAGAACGTGTAATTGCTGTCGACCTTCATGGAATCAAAAAGGAAATTATTATTGTCAACGATTGCTCGAAGGATAATACTTTAGAAGCAATACAGAATTTTATTTCAACGCACAATTATTCTAATTTACGTGTGGTAAGTCATGATGTAAATAAAGGTAAAGGAGCTGCAATCCGTACCGGTATACAATCTGCAACCGGCGACTGGGTAATTGTTCAGGATGCCGATCTGGAATATGATCCGCAGGAATTTAATATTCTTCTTGCACCGATATTGAATGGTTTCGCTGATGTTGTTTATGGCTCACGATTCATGGGCGGAAATCCTCATCGAATACTTTTCTTCTGGCATTCGATTGGAAATAAATTCCTTACTTTCTTGTCTAATGTTTTTACAAATCTGAATCTGACGGATATGGAAACGTGCTATAAAATGTTCCGCACAGATTATATTAAACAGATCAAACTGATTGAAAACCGTTTTGGTTTTGAACCGGAAGTCACTGCTAAAATTTCAAGAGTTGAAAATGTGAGAATCTATGAAGTTGGAATTTCTTACTACGGACGAACTTATGCCGAAGGAAAAAAGATCGGTTGGAAAGATGGTGTTCGTACCCTTTGGTGTATTCTGAAATATAATATCTGGGCGAAATAATTACCGGATATCTTCACAGAAGGCTTCAACAAGTTTCATTTCTTCTTTTCCGATGTAATTGTTTTCAGTCATCATCTCATAACAACGAATGAGATTGGCTAAAATATTTCTTTCTCCAGAAGCAAGATCAAGTTCTTCAAGTTTTTTACAGATCGTTTCATTATTCAGGTATCCCGGAATTTCATCTTCGAAATCTTTTATCAGACTATGATCATTTCTTTCCTGCCAGACTGTTGAATTGTGATATAACACCGGCCAGTCGCACGTCCATGCAATTCGTTGTGCGATAAAACTTCTCCAGATATCTGTCATGCGGAATGAACAGTAGGATGGAAGATACAAAAGCGGAAATGCTTCTTTGAACCAGGTTGTATTCTGACTGTTAAATGGCGACCATGAATTTTTAGCGAGTGCTAACGGATTGTGCTGATCGAATTTTATCGGAAGTTTCAAAGTCATTCTGTAAACAGCATCCACATCCGGATTTTCATCCGCCAGTCCTTGCTGAATTGGACAACTTACATTTTGTATTACAGAATTGTGTGATTTTTTATGAGGAAGATGATGCAAAGGAAATCCTCGTGGCCAGATGTTTTCTTTTGAAAAGAAACTATAAACATTCAACCAACCGGAATTATGGAAAACATTTGCATTCTGAATTCTTTTTCTTTCGCCCCAGAATGATTCGTAAGGAAAATTGTCGTCATCAGTTTCAATTATGACATCGTGATTTTTTGCAAGTAAGTATCCGAGATTTTTTCTTGCATAATGTTTCTTCGGAAGAATTTTTGCAAGATTAAAATTCAATGCATCCTGATCTTCAATTGATAAAAACCGACATCCGTCTAATTCAAAAGTTGCAGGTGATTTTGTATCGCCAATTACTATGAAGTCAATGTTGTTTGCTTTCGAACCTTCTGCATGTGCTTTAAGTACCGCATTCGGTGATGCAATGGAAGTTATTACTAATGCTTTTTTTAGGATACTCATCAGATTGAAATTGAACGAAACGTTATTCTTCGCCAAAAGTAGTAAAGTAATGTTTCAATGGAATTAGTAATTGCTTTTTTAGATACCCGCGGACTGGGAGCCTGATAATGGATGGGAATTTCTTTTGATGGATATTTTCTGAGAAGATACCTGATTTCTGTCTGGTAAAAATGTGCTTTCGATTTTAATTCGTAAGCAGTAAATTTTTCCACCACACTTCTATGAAAACCCTGATAACCCGAAGTCATATCATGCAGTTTTGTCCCCAATAATAAATTTGACAAAACAGTTCCGGTTTTTGAAAGACTTTGACGCTTTGCAGGAGAATCTCCCATTGAACCACCTTCGATAAATCGTGAACCAAATACACATTGAGTTCCCTTGTCAAGAGAGTCGAGGATGGTTACTAATGATGCCGGATCGTGAGACAGACCTGCATCCATTTCAATGATATAATCTGCATCGGAATTTTTCAATGCTTCTTTGTATCCACGGATATATGCATCAACAACATTTCTGTTTTCCGGTGCCCATACTGTATGAAAGCGCTTATCGTTTTCAGATAACTGACGACACAGATCCAATGTTCTATCTTTTGATACATTATCGACAACAAGGAACACTACGCCATTCTTCAACACATCCAGTTCTTTCTGGAGCGATGAAATGAAAGGATAAAAATCATGTTCTTCATTGGCCATCGGTACTATAACAGCCCATTTTTTTGTCGAATTCATAGAAAGAATGAAGGCGACAAGTTAGTAAAATTATGATTGCAACAATGAAACACTTCCGGGAATTGCTCCAATTAATCTCCTGGTATACTCTGATTTTGGTGATTTGTATATGTGATCCGGATCACCGATTTCTTCGATTTTGCCTTCATTCATTACAATCATCCGGTCACTCATAAATTTAACGATAGAAAGGTCGTGCGAAATAAAAATCGATGTAAAATTGAAATCACGTTTAAGATCGTTGAGCAGATTCAAAACTTGTGCTTGAATAGAAACGTCCAGCGCAGACACGCTTTCGTCACAAATTATAAATTCAGGCTGAGAAGCAAGTGCTCTTGCAATACATATTCTTTGTCGTTGGCCACCACTGAATTCATGCGGAAAACGATTGTAATGACTTTCATTCAGATTCACACGATCGAGCATATCGTATACTTTCATTTTTCTGATATTATCGTTTTCAAAAAGATCATGCACTTGCATCGGCTCCATGATCGCTTTGCCAATACACATTTTAGGATTCAAAGATGAATATGGATCCTGAAAGATCATCTGAATATGTTTCCGCATTCTTCGAAGTTCTTTTCCTTCTAGACCTGCAAAATCTTTGTTCTTAAATATTACCTGACCTGATGTAGGTTCAATTAATCTAAGAATCGTTCTGCCAAGTGTTGTTTTTCCACATCCTGATTCTCCAACTAGTCCAAGTGTTTCTCCCGGATAAACATCAAAGCTCACATCATCAACTGCTTTTACATATTCTGTAGTTTTTCCGAAAAGTCCATTACGAACAGGGAACCAAGTGCTAAGATTTTGTACCTGCAGAATTGGTTGTTGTGAAAAAAGTTTTTGGTGTCGGATTTCAATTTCGTTTTTACTTATTTCAAGATCTCTCGATAAACCGTCAATGGATTTATTTATTTCAATAAAAGTTCCATCGTTTTGCTCTTTCATAAAATCAGAAAGCACAGGCAAGCGATGCAATCTTTTATTCAATGGTGGTCGGCAAGCTAACAATGCTTTAGTATATGCGTGCTTTGGATCATTGAGAATTTCTGTTGTAGTTCCGCTTTCAACAATTTTACCTTTATACATTACAATAATCCGATCTGCAATTTCAGAAATTACTGCAAGATCATGAGAAATAAATATCATGCTCATTTTAGACTCTTTTTGCAGTTGCTGTAATAAATTCAAAATGGTTTTCTGAACTGTAACATCAAGTGCAGTAGTTGGTTCATCAGCAATCAGAATTGCCGGGTCGCAACTGATAGCCATAGCAATCATGACCCTTTGTTTTTGTCCGCCGGAAAGTTGATGCGGATAAGTATCATAAATCTGTTCCGCTCGCGGCAATTTTACTTTTTCGAAAAGTTGAATGGTTCGTTGTCTTGCTTCTTGTCCTGATATTTTTTTGTGCAGGATCAATGCTTCAGCAACTTGTTTGCCACAGGAAATTACCGGATTGAGAGAAGTCATCGGTTCCTGAAAGATCATGGCGATCTCATTTCCCCTAAATTGCTGCAGGTCTTTTTCGGAAATCTTTAGAAGATCAACGCATTTATTTTCTTCACTATAAAAGTTGATTTCCCCTGAAGAAATTGTACCATTCTTTGAAAGCAGCCGCATAATAGAAAGCGCAGTGACAGATTTCCCGGACCCGGATTCTCCAACTATGCCTATTGTTTCACACTGGCGTAAAGAAAATTGAATGTCATTGACAGCGGCAACTTCTCCTGCTTCAGTGGTGAATTTTGTACTCAGATTCCGGATTTCAAGTAATGGCGAGCTCATTGAATGTAAAAATAGGATAGTCTCGCTAATTATAAATGGTATAGGATTTTATTAATTAACAATTCCTAAAAATATTATCTTTACAGCCTATGCTAAAAGACATTCCGCAATTGATCGTTGAGAACGTTATCGTTGCAGTAGTCCGCGAAGAAGAAGAAGGGGAGCAAGTTTGGAACGTATACATCATCAATCTCTATGATAAAGAGATTGCAAATGTGCTTGTAAGTTCTATTGGTTATGGCCAGTTCGAAGGGCGTGAAGTAAAAACAAGCACGTTGCGACATTTGATCGGCGATATTTCAGCAAATGATTATGGGAAGATCGAGCCAATTATGGAAAATCTCTTCGGACTCAGCAATGAATTCTGGGTCAGCTTTCAAATGAACGGACATATGTATGATAAAAAATATATTTTTCTGCCTGAAACTATAAAGGAAGAATACTTCGTGAACATCCCGGTGATTAATCGTACTGGAGTGATGATTCGTTGAATTCCGATTTTTTTTTAAACACTAAGATCACTAAGTTTTTAGCACAAGAACACATTTGCCTCTCTTAAATAAATCCGTGTTCTTGTGCTAAATTTTAGTGAACTCTTAGTGTTTAACCCGTTGTTCGAAATTCAAAACGTTCGCCCTTCGACTTCGCTCAGGGACCGTGGTTTTTGGGTAGATATGTGTGAATTTTTTGCGTAGAAAATTCCCTAAAATTGAAGTTAAATTTTCTTCGCAAAAAATTCACACATTACCTCTTATAAGACGGTCCCCGAGCGAAGTCGAGGGGCAATAATTTCGAACAACGGGTTGTTTAATTTATTTTTCAAATTATAAATACAGCCCCTAATTTTTAACTTAAATCAAAAGCTCCCTATTCACCAATGGAAAACTTACCCTTTCCACCTGTGCAATTCGCATAAAGATCTCGCATAATGTCCGAACATCTTTTTTGCAATAGGTAACAATTCTTTCAAGATCATTTTTCCCCCAATAGGTTTCACCTACCATACTTCCATCAATATCGTCTTTCGGTGTAGTGATATTAAAGACAGCTGCAAGTAATTCAAGCGATGTATAGGACTTGTAGTCGCCGAATTTCCAAAGTTCCATTGTATCCAGATGCCGGACTTCCCATGGTTTTTTGCCTGCTATTTCAAGCATCGAAGGGAGAGTAATTCCATGAATGAGCATCCTGCGACTGATGTATGGAAAATCAAATTCCTTTCCATTGTGTGCGCATAATACTTTTGTGTTGAGATAGAATTTAGTGTTGATCAATTCTTTGAAGGCAATTAAGATCGCCTTTTCATCATGTCCGTAAAATTCTTCTTCAGTATAGATCTGATTGTCGTTGAAGTATCCACAACAAATGCAAACAATCTTTCCAAACTCTGAATAAATTCCGGCACGTTCATAGAACTCAAACGGAAGTTTATCTTCTTTAAAATGTTCACATTTCTTGTCCCACAATTTTTTCATCCTTGTAGGAACATTAGAGTAAGACGGATATTGAGGAACAGTTTCAATATCGATAAATAAAATATTCTGGATAACAGGTAGTGAATTCATCCGACAAAGATAGATTCATCGATGCTGTTTTGAAACCAATATATGATGGAACTTAAAATAGGAGTTGTAAATTGGTTGATATGTTTGCAGGTTAAGAGGTTTGCAGGTTCCAAACCCGAAACCTGAAACCTGCGAAGCTGCAAACAATTTTATTCCAACGCCCCATCCAAATACGCAAACAAATCATCATAATGATTCCCCGCTTTCTGTCCGCGCTTATGACCAATGCGGACCATGATAATTTTTTCAGATGGTATCACTGCAATATATTGTCCTAAAATTCCTCTTGCATAATAAACCTGATGTCCTTCATATTCCATCATCCACCACTGTAAACCATAATAATCTGTCGGAGCTCCAAATTGATCTTTGATCATAATTGGAGTAAGCATTTCTTTCAAAAACGTTTTTGAAATAATTTGCTTACCGTTCCAGATCCCGCTGTCAAGAACAAGCTTTCCTACTTTTGCAAAATCTCTTGCGCTGGAATAAAAACAACAGTATGATTTTTCGACTCCATTGTTATGATCAAGAGACCAATATGCCGGTTGCGTTGCTTGAATAGGTTTCCATAATTTTTCGGAAGCAAAGTTCGAAATTGTTTTGCCTGTGGTCTTAGTGATGATCAATGAAAGTAGGACAGTGTTGCAACTCATATACTCGAAAACTGTTCCGGGATCCTTTATGACTTTCAATTTCAAAACCTGATTAGTCAAGTCAGTTCCATAATATGCTTCTGTAGTTTTTGAAAACAAACTGCTATATGATTCATCCCAGTTTAAACCGGAACTCATCTGAAGCAAATGTCGGATCTTAAGAGTTCCATTCCGGCCTTCGGCAAATTCCGGTAAATATTTTCCGACAGAATCGTCTAATGAAAAATAACCTTCATCATTTGCAATACCGGTAAGTAAACTAACAATACTTTTTGCAACTGAAAAAGAGTTACTAAGAGTGTTTGCTGATGAATGATCCCAATACTCTTCGCGTATGATTGAATCATTTTTTATAACCAGGTATGCTACAGTCTCATTTGCAATTAATGTTGATTTTGTTTTTTCATTCAATTTTGATTTATTGTATGAGGAAGACAAGGTCCATGGAATCCCGCTGCTATCAGTTACAACTCTGGTATCAAATAATTTTAAATCGCTAATATCAGGATAAGTGTATATAAGTGTTTTGTAAATGTAAGTGTATCCTGAAATCCATATTGCAAGCATCGTACTCACCAGGATTATAAAAAATCCCCAGATGATCTTCGCCCAAAAAGGATTACGCTTTGCTTTTTTGTTCATAGTCGCAAAATACTACTTAAATAGTTCAATTTACCTGGTTGTTGCAGTATGTTTGAACAGACGGATGTGCAATTCTGTCCACGATAAATATTAAACAAAAAAATTACTCAACGACCTTACTAAAAAGAAAGTAAATTTCCTACTTTCGCCCCAATGACAAGGCTAAATAAGTTTTTAAGTGAATCTGGTTTCTGCTCACGTCGGGAAGCAGATCGGATGATTGAACAAGGACGCATACGTGTGAATGGCAGTATTCCTGAACTAGGGACTAAAGTTACAAACGAAGATGTGATCACTGTCGATGGAAAACCGCTGAATGCAAAACCCAAACTTGTTTACTTGGCTTTCAATAAACCTGTTGGTATTACTTGCACGACGGATACACATATTAAAGATAATATTGTCGACTATTTAAATTATCCTTCTAGAATTTTTCCAATCGGCCGACTCGACAAGCCATCAGAAGGATTGATTTTTTTAACCAATGATGGGGATATAGTAAACAAAATATTACGTGCAGGAAATAATCACGAGAAGGAATATGTTGTAACTGTCGATAGACCAATATCAATTGATTTTATCCGGATGATGTCTGATGGAATTCCTATTCTTGATACTGTTACGAAAAAATGTTTTGTGAAAATGGAAAGCAAATTTGTTTTCCGGATCATCCTTACTCAGGGATTGAACAGACAGATCCGCCGTATGTGTGAAGCACTGAATTACGAAGTGACAAAATTAAAACGAATCCGCATCATGAATGTCTCTCTTGATGGCATTAAAACAGGCGAGTGGCGGTATCTTACTCCTGAAGAAATGGAGACAATCAATACAATGGTTGCAACTTCTAGTAAGACGGAAGAGGCGTCGTTGTTCGGTATGGATGATTAACTCTCTGAATCTCTAATCTTTCTCTATGAACTCTGTGTTAAAATAAACATAGATTACACAGAGAAAAATTAAAAGGCCATTGAGAAAAGTACTTTTATTTTATTCTTTAGATTCAATTTCACTTCTTCAATATCTACTTTTCTTCCCAATTCTTTTTCCATTGAAGTCACCTGCTTATCAGTAATCCCACAAGGAATAATGTAATTGAAATAATTCAAATCAGTATTCACATTGAATGCAAACCCATGCATTGTTACCCATCTCGAACATCGAACACCAAGCGCACAGATCTTTCTTGCACGAATTTTATTTTCCGGATCTATCCAAACACCTGTCAAGCCTGCAATCCTTCCGGCTTCAATACCGTAATCTTTCAGAGTGAGAATGACAGCTTCTTCTAAAAATCTTAAATACTTATGAATGTCAGTGAAGAAAAAATCAAGATCTAAAATTGGATAACCTACTATTTGTCCCGGACCATGATAAGTTATATCTCCACCGCGATTGTTTTTGTAAAATGTTGCCTGTAATGATGGAAGATCAATTTCCTTGATCACTAAATTTGCTTCGTCACCACTTCTTCCCAGTGTGAAAACATGCGGATGTTCGCAAAAAAGAAAATAGTGTTTCGGTGATTCCTGTTCTTCTGCAGGAAGTTTTCTATTGTTTACTTTTCTGTCAATGACTTCCTGAAACAACTTCTCCTGATAATCCCACGCTTCCTTATAGTCTATTAAACCAAGATCACGGAAAATGACAGCGCGATTTTGCTGATCTTCCGTGATCGTAGTCAATGATTTTAAAATTTCACTCATTATATTTTCGACAATTCACCTTTCAGGTGATTGATGATGTTTACTTCTGTTGCATCAATTTGTTTTTTCTCTGCTAGTAACACAGTGACCCAATCAGTAAGATGAACCAGATAAATACTTCTTTCTACTTGTGATTTTCCTTTTGAATAGCATTCACGGACATTCGCATATTTAGAAAAAACATTTTTGCTGATCTCTATTCTCGATTGCGTTCTTGGGTAGTCATTATCACTGCGTAAAATGATCACTGCAAGTTCGTCATGCT
>JAYUWA010000586.1:0-3115 GCA_043753795.1 Bacteroidota bacterium
TTTAACTTCAATTTTAAGGAAATTTTCTTCGCAAAAAATTCACACATATCTGCCCAAAACCTACGGTCCCTGAGCGAAGTCGAAGGGCGAACGTTTTGAATTTCGAATAACGGGCTAGTTATTAGTTAAATTACTTGCAATTACACGCCGGCGACATTAAAATCTTCGCAGTCTTAACTATCATATTGTCAATACGGGCTTGTTCTTCTTCGGTAAATAGAATTCCGCGGATCTCGAGGATCTTCAGATTATTTAATCGTCCCATTTCATCAGGTAGATCATCAAGTTCGTTGTCCCACATTTCAAAAACTTCGAGGCTTTCCAGATCGCCGATTTCAGCAGGAAGATCTTCTAATACATTTCTGTTTAGCCCGAGATACTTTAGCTTAGTAAGCTTACCGATTTCCTTTGGAAGATGAACCAGATTATTATTCGCCATTGAAAGTTTTTCCAGATTAACAAGTCGTCCGATCTTCGGTGGAATTTCTTCGATCTTATTTTTACTCAGATCTAGTTCTATAAGATTTACGCATTCAAAAATTTCCGATGGAAAAGTATCTAACTTTGACTTACTCAAATTTAGTCTGAACACTTTTTCCGGATGTGTCTTGATCTCTTCAACAGAACGATAGATATAGGTAGTATCATTTAATATCAAATGTGCTTCCTGTCCTTTACAAACAGAAATGAACAATATGAAAAATATCAGGAATTTGAATTTCAAATTAGAGCTTTTTACAGGAAACGTTAGGAAAGCATTTTTGTTGCAACAGCTTTGTCTTCATTCAGCTTTTCTTTCAATTTCTGCATGTCATCAAAGTTCATGTCACCTCTGATCCAGGATACAAAGGTTATCTGGATCTCCTGACCATAGATGTCTTCATCAAAATCGAAAATATTGACCTCAATTCTTAATGTTGTTCCTTCAAGAACCGGCCTGTATCCGATATACAACATTCCGTTCTTGATTTCCTGACCGATCCGGATCTGTACTGCATAAATTCCAACTGCAGGAATCAATTTATAGCCTTCCGGAACTTCCAGATTTGCTGTTGGGAAACCGATCGTTTTGCCAATTTTATCTCCCATCACGACTTTCCCGCGTAGTGAAAAACGATGTCCTAAAAGTTGATTTGCAGAAGTAATATCCCCTTCCAGCAGAGCTTTCCTGACTTTTGTGGAGCTGACCGCCACATGATTTATCACCTGTTCGTTGATTTCTTCCAGACGAAAACCATAGACAGGAGTCATTTCTTCCAGGTCCTTGTATGACCCTTCTCTATTGCGACCAAAATGATGATCGTAACCGATGACCAGAGTCTTCATACCGATTTTTTGCATTAGCTGGTCTCGTACAAATTCGGTTGCGCTGATCCTTGAGAATTCCTTGTCGAATGGCTGAATGATCAGGTGGTCTATTCCAAAAGACCGTAACAACTCTTCACGCTCTACCATCGTGGTAATGAGCTTTAAATCATTGTCATCCGGCTGAAGAACCATTCGCGGATGCGGAAAAAAGGTCAGTAAAACAGTCTCGCCGTGGGTTTCAGCAGCAAGTTTTCGTAAATTCCGTATGATCTGCTGGTGACCAATGTGAACACCGTCAAAAGTGCCTATGGTCACGACTGCATTGGCAGTGCCTGGGAAATTATCAATGGAATTATAAACGTTCACGGTAAAGTAATGGCAAAAGTATAAAATTTAACGAAATCGTGAACGGTGACCCATTTTAATAACTTCATGGGAATTGGAATTTCTTGTTAATTTTGTGACCAGAAATTGAAATTATAGATTCGTAATACCATTCATTCAAAAATCAACCAACCAAAAATGTCTTCAAAAATTAAAGTTAACAACCCTGTAGTCGAACTTGACGGCGATGAAATGACTCGCATCATCTGGAAATTCATTAAAGATAAATTCATTCATCCTTATCTTGAACTTGATATCAAATATTTTGATCTTGGAATGGAGCATCGTGATGCGACGAATGATCAGGTGACGGTTGATTCTGCTGAGGCAATAAAAAAATATAACGTAGGTATCAAGTGTGCTACAATCACTCCTGATGAAGCCCGCGTAAAAGAGTTTAGTCTGAAACAAATGTGGAAATCACCGAATGGTACGATCAGAAATATTCTTGATGGTACCGTTTTCCGTGAGCCGATTGTGATCAGCAATGTTCCTCGTCTTGTTCCTAACTGGACTGCTCCTATCTGCATCGGTCGTCATGCTTTTGGTGATCAATACCGTGCAACTGATACATTGATCAAAGGAAAAGGAAAGTTAACAATGACATTCACTCCTGAAGGCGGTGGCGAACCGCAGGTTTTTGAAGTATACAATTTCAAGGGTGATGGTGTAGCTTTAACAATGTATAACACTGATGAATCAATCCGCGGCTTTGCAAGTTCTTGCTTTAACCAGGCATTGATGAAAAAATGGCCGCTATATCTTTCTACAAAAAACACCATCCTGAAAAAATACGATGGTCGTTTCAAAGATATCTTCGAAGAAATTTACAATGCAGAATACAAATCAAAATTTGAAGCTGCAGGAATTACCTATGAACATCGCCTTATCGACGACATGGTTGCTTCTGCATTGAAATGGAATGGAAATTTTGTCTGGGCTTGTAAAAACTACGACGGCGATGTGCAATCAGATACAGTTGCTCAAGGTTTCGGATCGCTTGGTCTTATGACTTCTGTACTTGTTACTCCTGATGGAAAAACAATGGAAGCTGAAGCAGCACACGGAACTGTAACTCGTCATTATAGAGATCATCAGGCGGGGAAACCAACCTCAACAAATCCTATTGCATCTATTTTTGCATGGACACGTGGTCTTGAATTCCGCGGCAAACTTGACAACAATCAGGAATTGATCCGCTTTTGTAAAACTCTTGAAGAAGCTTGTATCGAAACGGTAGAAAAAGGAATTATGACGAAAGATCTTGCTGTAACAATTCATGGCAATAAAGTCGATCATGGGAAACACTATGTTTATACAGAAGAGTTTTTAAATGCGATTGATGTGACTTTGAAAAATAAACTATCGGTTCCAGCATAACTATTTTTGCACTGGCTTTAAACGATGTTGGGGTGTAGTCTTC
>JAYUWA010000587.1:0-3112 GCA_043753795.1 Bacteroidota bacterium
CAGCCAATCGCCTGGAAGAATTGTTGCCTTAAGCATTCAACATTCGAGAAAAATAAATAGTTTTAGAGAAGATTAGGTGTAGTTGGTCGGATGGATACCAACTACCAGACAGAGTCCTGATAGTTGCATTGTGTTCAGGTAGACGGTTTGTTGAAAAAAACCAAAACAATTCGTCCTGACTAAACCCAATTCCTGTACTTTTAGCAAATCACAATTTCCTCCAAAATCCTATGAAAAGCGTAAAAGAACTCGAAAAAATTGCATCTCAGGTCAGAAGAGATATTGTCCGACAGGTACATCTTGCAAATTCAGGGCATCCGGGTGGTTCGCTTGGATGTGCAGACTTTCTTGTTGCACTCTATTTCAAACAGATGACTATAAAATCTGAAAAGTTCAATATGGACGGAAATGGTGAAGATTTGTTCTTCCTTAGTAATGGTCATATTTCTCCAGCATTTTATAGTGTGCTTTCCCGCGCCGGATATTTTCCTGTAAACGAAATGGCAACATTCAGAAAAATAAATTCGCGCTTGCAAGGGCATCCAACGACACATGAACATCTACCGGGAGTCAGAGTTGCAAGTGGATCACTTGGACAAGGTTTGAGTGTATCAATTGGTGCTGCTCTGTCGAAAAGACTTTTGAAGGACGATCATCTTGTCTATTGCCTTTGCGGTGATGGAGAAATGCAGGAAGGGCAGAATTGGGAAGCAATTATGTATGCGGGCGCAAAAAAAGTTGACAATATCATCGCTACAATTGACGTTAATGAACAACAAATTGATGGTTCTGTTGAACACGTTTTACCATATGGTGATCTGCGTCCGAAGTTCGAAAGTTTCGGCTGGACAGTACTGAATATGGATGGTAACAAAATGTCAGAAACTGTTGAAGTCCTTGAAAAAGCAAAGTCTTTGACAGGAAAAGGAAAACCGGTTGTTATATTGATGAAAACTGAAATGGGCCAGGGAGTTGATTTTATGATGGGCTCGCATAAATGGCATGGTATTGCGCCGAATGCTGAGCAAACCGAAAAAGCACTTTCTCAACTGGAAGAAACTTTAGGTGATTTCTAAATTGAGATCTTCAAAAAATAAATCTATCAAAACAAAAATATCAATAACAGGAAGTATACTTCTCTTGATTTTTTTATTCTGCAATAGCACATCTTATGCACAGAATAGAAAAGTTGATAGTCCACAGTTGACCAGAATTGAATTTTTATTCGATGCATCACAATCCATGTATGGCCGATGGCAAAGTGGAGCAAAGATCGATGTTGCAAAATCATTGATGAAGCAATTGATGGACAGTCTTCGTTATGTAAAAGACCTTGAAGTTGCTCTTCGAGTATATGGACATCAGAAAAATTTTCCGCCACAAGATTGTGATGACAGTAAACTGGAAGTTCCATTTTCTAAAGGAAATATTTCTACAATTCAACAAGTGTTGAAGGATCTGGTTCCACGTGGCACAACTCCTATTGCAAAATCCCTTGAACTTTGCGGGAATGATTTTCCGCAAAGTCCGTCACGGAATATTATCATTCTGATTACCGATGGAATTGAAGAATGTGGCGGTGATCCATGTGCAATCTCATTGGCATTACAGAAAAAAGGAATTTTCCTGAAACCATTTGTTATCGGTTTGGGTCTGGATGAATCTTTGAAAAGAACCTTTGAATGTGTAGGAAGATATTTTGATGCTACCAATGAAACAATGTTCAGAGATGCATTGAATATTGTGATCTCACAGGCATTAAACAATACAACACTTCAGGTAAACCTGCTCGATGTAAATCGTAATCCAACAGAAACAAATGTAAACATGACTTTTTATGACATGTATACAGGACAGGATAAGTACAATTACATACACACTCTAAATTCCAAAGGAAATCCCGATACTTTGGTCATTGATCCATTACCGGTATACAAAATAGTTGCACATACTATCCCTCCTGTCTCAAAAGATTCAGTAATTTTATTACCGGGAAAGCATACCATCATTGGTATTGATGCACCACAAGGTGATCTTTTCCTGAAATTTGATGGAAGAAGTGAATACAAAAAAGTTCAATACATCGTTCGTCAGCATGGAAAGATGCAAACGCTAAATCTGCAGGATGAGAATTCAACAGAAAGATATATTGTTGGAAAATACGATCTCGAAATTCTGACAACACCAAGAATCAATCTTGAAAATGTAGATATCTCCCAAAGTAAACTTACAACAGTTAGCATTCCTCATCCGGGTATAGTTACATTGCTGACTAACAACCAGGGATATGGAAGTATCTACACTTACGACCGCTCAAAATTAAAATGGGTGATAAATTTGAATAACGATCTAACAAAACAAACTATTATACTTCAACCGGGAAAATACAAAGTGGTTTACCGCCCGAAAAATTCAAGAGAAAGTATTTACACAATTGAAAAAGAATTTTCAGTCGTGTCCGGCGAATCGAGTATTGTACCATTAAACTGACAAAAAATATATTCCATGAAAAAATATACTTACACTGAAAAAAAAGACACACGTTCCGGATTTGGAGCAGGACTTGTTGAATTAGGAAGAAGCAATCCGAATGTTGTCGCTTTATGTGCTGATCTTACCGGATCATTGAAGATGGATGCTTTCGAAAAAGAATTTCCGGAAAGATTTTTTCAGATCGGAATTGCAGAAGCAAATATGATGGGAATTGCTGCCGGACTTACAATTGGCGGTAAAATTCCGTTCACCGGAACTTTTGCAAATTTTTCTACCGGACGTGTATATGATCAGATTCGTCAGAGTATTGCTTACTCAGGAAAGAATGTGAAAATATGTGCTTCACATGCAGGTATAACACTTGGTGAAGATGGAGCTACTCATCAGATCCTTGAAGATATTGGAATGATGCGAATGTTGCCCGGTATGACCGTGATAAATCCATGTGATTACAATCAGACAAAAGCAGCAACGCTGGCAATCGCTGAACACGATGGTCCTGTCTATTTACGTTTCGGCAGACCGGTTGTGCCAATTTTCACTCCTGCAGATCAGAAATTTGAAATTGGAAAAGCAATTATTTTCAATGAAGGTGCAGATGTTACTATTTTTGCAACCG
>JAYUWA010000588.1:0-3111 GCA_043753795.1 Bacteroidota bacterium
TTCTGCAATGCAAATTCTTTATCCGGAGCGTGTACGCTTCCTGCATGTTCAAATGGTAAACCTGCACGCTTTTGTGTAAAGACTTCCCATAATGGCCATTCTGATGTACTCATATATTTTTTATTTTTTAATTATGCAGCAATCGTTTTTGCTGCCTTTTTTCTTGCGTATTCATTTGCTGCTTCACGAACCCATGAGCCATTATTATGGGCTTCACGACGAGCTTTCATTCTTTCTTTGTTGCAAATTCCCCTGCCATTAATGACGTTGTAAAATTCTTCCCAGTCTATTTCTCCGTGAGAATATTTGCGTGTCTCTTCATCCCACTTCAGATCCTTGTCAGGAACAACTAATCCAATATTCTCTGCTTGCGGAACTGTACGATCAATGAAACGTTGTCTTAACTCATCATTAGTGTATTTTTTTACTTTCCAGCGAATGAGTTCTGCACTATTAGGTGAATTGTTATCTGATGGACCAAACATCATCAACGATGGCCACCAGAAACGATTCATTGCATCTTGCGCCATGTCTTTTTGTTCCTGTGAACCCTTCATCAATGTTGCCAGAATTTCATAGCCTTGCTTGTGATGAAAATTTTCTTCCTTGCAAATTCTTACCATCGCCCTCGCATAAGGACCATACGAACCTTTTGCCAATGCTGTTTGATTTACAATTGCAGCTCCATCAACCAGCCAACCAATAGCACCAATATCTGCCCATGTAAGAGTAGGGTAGTTGAAGATGCTTGAGTATTTTGCTTTGCCTGTTAAAAAATCTGCCATCACCTCATCACGACTTATTCCCAATGTTTCTGTTCCACTGTAAATGTATAGCCCGTGACCCGCTTCGTCTTGCACTTTTGCAAGCAACACAGCTTTCCGTCTTAAACTCGGAGCCCGTGTGATCCAGTTTCCTTCAGGCAGCATACCAACAATTTCAGAATGCGCATGCTGACTCATCATCCGGATCAACTGCTTTCTGTAGCGCTCCGGCATCCAGTCTTTCGGTTCAATAATTTCACCGCGATCAATTCGCTCCTGAAATTTTTGCTCCAATTCTTCCTGTGACTTTATTTGCATAAATTTTATTTTTTAAAATTAATTCAATCACTTCAATCTTGAAATGATCATTGTCATCAGATCCGGTGATAATCACCTTTCCATCGGGAAACTGATTTTTTTATTTCTGTCGAAGTCAAATGCTTTTCAACAGCCTCTTTACACATTTCTACAAATTCACTGTCAGGTGAAAAACGTAAAGCAATGATCTGATTAATATTCAATCGGCTGTCCAGCAAACTTCCAGTCAATTGAAAATGTCGCAGATTTTCTTCTGTTCTGATGACCCGATCTTGCAACCTGACCGCAAACAAACGAAGAAAATAAGTAATCATTATAAGTGAGATTGCAATTCCGAGAATCAAAAGAGACGGTAAAACTCTGTCTGCTTCGTCCAGATTGTCTATCAGATTGATCAATGAGCCAATAAAAACAAGGGAAACAAACAAAAAGAGGATTCCGTGAAACAGGAAGTTGAACTTTCTGTGATTTGAATATGACTGTTTTTTCATGATTAATTGTAGGTAAACAAAGCTACTCTTTTTGCGTTTTTCTGCAAAATGGAAAAGTCCGTTTTTTTGATTTACTTGCTTCTCAAATGCCTGTGCCTCGTAGAGTAATAATTTCAGTTGTCAGTGATCTGGTCACCGACCAAAGAGTTCACCGGACAGCTATGGCCCTTCACTCTAAAGGATTGAAGGTCAAACTTGTAGGACGCAAAATGCGAAAGTCACTGGAAATGCCCAACCGTCCTTACGACTTTAAACGGTTTAAACTAGGCTTTGAAAGTGGCCCTCTTTTCTATGCATTCTATAATATCCGGCTCTTCTTTTACCTTTTATTCAATAAGGCAGATGTATTGGTAACAAATGATCTGGATACTTTGTTACCGAATTTCATCGTTTCTAAGCTCAAAGGTTCAATGCTTTTTTACGACAGTCATGAATATTTCACAGAAGTTCCTGAGTTGGTAAGCAGACCTCGGATTCAAGGTTTCTGGCTGGCAATTGAAAGATATATTTTCCCGAAATTGAGAAATGTCTTTACAGTCAATGATTCTATTGCATCTATTTACAATTCCAAATACAATGTTGATGTTAAAGTAATACGGAACATGCCATTTCGTTCCCAGATGAAAGCATCGCCGCTTTCACGGAAACAATTTGGATTACCGTCGGATAAAAAGATTTTTTTATTTCAAGGAGCCGGAATAAATGTAGACCGTGGCGCAGAAGAAGCAATAGAAGCGATTTCAGGAGTTGAGAATGCCGTCTTACTCTTTATCGGTGGGGGAGATGTGATAGATGACATGAAACGAAATGTAGAATTGTTAAATCTGCAAGAAAAAGTTTTTTTTCTTCCTAAGCAGCCAATGGAAGTACTCTATAAGTATACTTCACTTGCTGATTTCGGACTTTCACTTGATAAAGACTCAAATCTGAATTATAAATATTCCCTTCCTAATAAATTGTTCGATTATATTCAGGCTCAACTACCTGTTCTTGCTTCAGATCTTCCCGAAGTCAGGAAAATTGTAGATCAGTATGCAATTGGTAAAATAACTCCGTCACTTTCAATTGATGACCTTCGAAACGCAATGAAATCAATGGTTTCAAATGAAAGTCAACTTGCTTTATGGAAAGAAAATCTCAAATTTGCAGCCTCAGAATTATGCTGGGAAAACGAAGAGAAAAAATTGCTTGCTATTTTTAAAGATGTCATCTGACCATTTACATATCATTTCATTTGATGTACCCTATCCGGCAGATTACGGTGGTGTGATCGATGTGTTCTTTAAGTTGAAAGCACTGCATCAGTCAGGATTAAAGATCACATTGCATTGCTTTGAATATGGCCGAAAAGAACAAAAAGAGTTGGAGAAATATGCAGCAATGGTTTTTTATTATCCGAGAAAAAATTCGCGGTCGTTACTTTTTAACACCTTGCCCTATATCGTCTTGACGCGTAGTTCAGACCTGTTGAAAGAACGACTTTTGAAAGATAACTATCCAATTCTCATGGAAGGATTGCATACAACTTTTCTAATGAA
>JAYUWA010000589.1:0-3101 GCA_043753795.1 Bacteroidota bacterium
ATGTAAACCCGAATAAAAATCTGCAAAACGATATGTAGTGGTCAATGAAAATGGAAAAGCTCCTTCAGTAAAATAAATGTTTGTTGCAGTCGAATCAAACGATTGGTATGGACCTTCGGGAAAAGTCCACCGCCAGGTAAGCGCTTTTGGAATTGCAGGAGAATGGAAGGTGATTGTTTGATTTGGCAAAGCTGGATCGTCTCTGATAATATTTGGGCACGAAGGGTTGTCAAGTTTCACATGAATAGAATCTATTCCAAAACCATTGTACGCTATCAGATCAACTTCCTGATCGCATTTGGAATTGAAAATAAATGTAGGTGCAAAAGTTGTGGAGTCCATTCCATTTGGGAAATGCCATCGTACAGAATCAGGAGCACCTGAAGAAGTATTTAAAAACTGTACATAAAATCCATCACAATAATGGTAAGCTTTAAAAGAAGCTGAAGGTGGATTTGAATTTGTATTTGCAAGAATTACACTATAATCTTGTATACTACTGGCTGAATACCAAAAGCCAGATCCGGGATTTAAAAATGGAATTCTGCCATCTGTGCAAACAACCCGTAGGCGCAAAGGTACACCAACTAAACTGTCCTCGATATTTGGTATTGTTATCCTGAACGAATGATTTATAAAATTTTCAGACTCTCCTACAATTTCAGTTTTTTTAAAACGCCCATCATTATTGGCATCTAAAAATACATAGATATACCCTTTATAAATTGAATCAGTAATTGCACTGGCTGTATAAACGAGCCCTTCGTCAATAAAACATTGGTCGGTACATGTGTAATCGCTATATACCAATTGGCCTCTTCCTACTTCTGTAATAATTTTATTGATATTCAGAAAATTGAATTGTTTAATTCCATATATCTGGGATTGTGAATTTGTTTTGTAATTAAACAAAGCAGTTGTCGTTAATGAAACTTGAACTGTATCAATAAATGAATCAACACCGGGTCCCGATGAATTGTCCTTAAAATATTTAATTATAAACGTCCCTTCATTAATATACTGATGAGAATACTCGCCATAATTTACTGTAAATAACCCGGTTCCGTCACCATAATTTATTTCCCGCATACCATTATAAATTGTTGTATCATTCAATGTAACTCCGCTGCAGTCTTTAATTCTCAAAAAGGGATTATTAGAAGTGATTGTAATGGATGCCTCAAGATTTCCTGAAAGCCATACTAACAAAATAAAGACAAATCCTGGAAAGAGGTTTTTTAAAGGAAATTTCATACGGATCGATATGAAAGCAAATTACTCATTTAAACAAACCCTGACAAGGATTTTAATTAAAGTGGGTAAATAAGTTCTCACTCTGTGCTTTATTTAACATTTATCCTCGTTTTTGATCATAAAAGAGTCTTGGGCCGTTTTTTTTATTAGGTTTTAAAGACAGTAAAATATGAAAGCTAAAATTATAATCGCGCAACTAGCCCTTCATTTAATAACAGGTTCAATTGCATTAGGACAAAGTTCTAATCAAATCACCATTCTTGGTGAAAATGATTTTTATGCATTAAAGGAGACGAACATCGATTATAAAGAAACTTCAGTTCAATCAATGCAACTTCTTGGTGGACCATCGATTTTTTTCGGTGCCCGGATCATGCCAACTATTACTTCATTTAATTTTAATAAGATTAATAACTCTACAGTTGAGACAACTGCAAAATTAAACTACGGTGTTGGTGCACTATTGGGAATTCACTTTACCAGCCATCTTGGAATTCAGGGTGAGTTGATCTATTCAAGATATGCACAGAAATACAAAACGCAGGAATTCGAAAATGAAATCAAATTGAGTTACATCAATGTTCCTGTTTTATTATCCTTTAATACAGGATCAAGTAGTCCGGTCAATTTAAATTTTGTAGTTGGTCCGCAGTGGGGATTTAATGTGGGTTCAAAACTTGAACTGGCAGGAAGTGCAAACGATTCTTTACAGGCAAAGTTAGCAGTCAAAAAATCAGACTTCGGAATAGCCTACGGGGCAGGATTTGATTTTGGTTTGGGACAACTCATCCGTTTTGGTATAGGTTTCAGAGGAGTTTATGGTTTAGTAGACATAAGTGATAACAGCACTTCAATGACCACCAATGAATATTTAATTCTCGACAAAACACACATAAAAACATATTCCGCATATGCCGGAGTAACATTTGGATTCTAAAATCAATCATATATGAAACAGTCAAAATTCAAGATCGCAATCTTATTAATCATTGCACAAAGTGTATTTATTTTTTCCGCCTGTAACTGGAATAAAACGCAGCGTGGAGCAGCAGTTGGTACCGGTGTAGGCGCAGCAGCCGGCGCAGCAATCGGTAGTAGATCGAACAATACCATTATGGGTGCAATCATCGGTGCAGCAGTTGGCGGCACGTCAGGTGCATTGATTGGAAATTACATGGACAAACAAGCAGAAGAATTGCAACGTGATCTGCAAGGTGCAAAAGTTGAACGTGTAGGGGAAGGAATTAAAATTACGTTTGATTCAGGATTGCTATTCGGAGTTGATTCATATACTCTTTCTGAAACTAGTAAAGCCAATTTATCAGATCTTTCAAAGACGTTAAATAAGTATGACGATACAAATATTCTCATCGAAGGACATACTGATGATACAGGAACGGATGAACACAATCAAACTTTATCTGAAAAACGTGCTGACGCAGTTAGTGCTTTTTTAAAAGCTAATGCAATCACCGGTGGAAGAATTTCTACCAATGGCTACGGTGAAAAACAACCGCTTTCGGAAAATACTTCAGATGCAGGTCGTACTCAAAACCGTAGAGTAGACGTAGCAATTTTTGCCAATAAGAAACTTAAAAAAGCTGCCGAAAAAGGTGAGATCGGCGCACTAAACACAAAATAAAAAAACTATGAAAAAAGCAGGTATCGTTCTGATCGTGATCGGAGCTCTGATGGTAATCTTTACAGGATTCAACCTAATCACAAAAGAAAAAGTAGTTGACCTTGGTCCACTCGAAATCAACAAAGAAGAAAAAACTCCAATAAGTTGGTCGCCAATCATTGGCGGAGTTATACTTGTTGCGGGGATTGCGATGGCGGCTTCTAAT
>JAYUWA010000590.1:0-3100 GCA_043753795.1 Bacteroidota bacterium
CTTTTTTTGTGAATATTCAGAGTTATAATTGCTGTAAACAATGGTTTTTGTTCCTGACGAATTTAAATTTGAAGCCAGTGAATCATTGTAGTGATCCAATCCGGCCTTTCTTCCAACTGGATCGATTATGCACACAACTTTTTCATGCAATGATTTATTGATCTCCATATTATTTACATCCACTGTGACAGATCACGTGCAATTAATTTTTGCAGTTTCATCAAATCATCTTTATATAAAGTTTTTAATCTGACCCGGGTTTGTTCATTCATTTCAGGATTTTTTTGTTTCTTGGAATTTAACCGCATGAATTGCTCCTTTATAGTGCTCTTCACAGATTCAGGCACTTTACTCAGAAATTTAAATTTTGTTTTACTTTCCATTGTCAAAAGTCTGTTTAGCAATGCAGATTTTGGCAAAAAAGAAGAATTTAATTCTGTCCTTTTTGCAAACACAAAATCCTTGTCTACACCCAAGAATTCGCATATCTCAGCCAGAGTTTCATTCGTATTTTTTTTCAGGTCATCAAACAAAACGATTTTCACAGATTTAAAATTCTCAATATAGGCTTTGACCTGTTCATAGTATTTCCCTCTGTCGAAATAAAAATAGTCGAAACTGTAATTTAGCTTCATGCGCTCTGATTCTGCTGCAATGGCATCTTCAAACGACAGATCCTCTCTACCATCGCGAACACGCCAGAGAAATTGTGAATAAGCTCTATCGACAGGATTCCGCAAAACAATAATTACTTTTAAGCTTTCAGGGTCATTATGAAATTTTTTAATATTCCGAATAGTTCTATCATATATGTACAGATAAGGAGTAGAAATATCTCCTGTGATCTGCGATGGCTGTGCCTTTTTATAGAGTTTCGAATAATCATCGATATCTGTTATGGCAAAAGCAAACTTTCCATTTTTGTAATCTATCTTTTCACCTGCAAAAGTGAAAAAGCAAGGTTCTTTTACAATTGGTAAAAATATTTCCGGATGCTGGATCAGATAAGAATTGAGCGATGTTGTCCCGGCACGTGCAGTCCCGGCTACTATAAATTGCGGATTTCTCATGCATTGACAGGTTTTAATGGCTCACTCTTTATGACATTTTCTTTATAGTAATATCTGAAATAATATAACAAGCAAACAAGAAACATTATGCTACTTGAATCCCGGATATTTACGGCTGAGAAAAACATACATAGAAAGAAAAAAAGCAACATATATTCACATGTCTTATAGAATACATGATTTGATTTTATTTCCCGCGACATCGTCAGCGAAAAGTAATAAGGAAGATAAATTAAAATCGTTCCTATAATTCCGAATACAAATACATTTCCCAGTATGCCAATATCGACAGGATAAAAATAACCAAGAATATCATGCCAGCCACCATTCCACTGATTGGAAATAAAGCCATTTCCCAATAGAGGATTTTTTTCAATGTATTCTAATGCTGTATTGAACTCCATAAACCTTACGGCCGAGGAGGCTTCATCCGGAGATTCACCTTGAAAGACATTAAATACATTCTGATATAAGACCTGATACTTATCAAAAAGAGAAGTATAGCCGAGCGTGAAAAGTATTGTAATAAACAAAAACCCTATTCCTCCATACAATAGTGTATTTTTAAGTTTCTCTTTCAATGAGAAATTTCTGATAAAATAGATAAGAATAGTTATAGCCAAAACAACTAAGGTTGTTCTTGATTGCAGGAAATAAATCAGATAAAATAAGATCAGCAAAGCAATTATTACGAACCGGTTTTTTTGTTCATGTGAAACTTTGAAGAGTGAATAAAATAGCAGCATTATTACTAATGCAAACTGGAATCTGTACCGGTACCCACGGATGGGCGAATAGGCAACGAATTCTGCATAATTAAACTTTTCGGGATTCACGAACAGGAAAAAGAAATAGAAGATAAACAACAAGGCTAACGAAATGAAGAGGAATGACTTTTCAACTTGTCTGATGGTGATCATTCCTTTGTTGAGTAATGAGACGACAAGAATACCACTTATCGACAAAAGCACTGACCGCTGGGCCATAATTCCGTAATAATATGGTTGACCAAAAACTTCATGACCTTTGAATGCAGCCAGGAAATTTACCAGAATAAACATCCACATCAGAATATCAAGCTTACTTATTCTGCTGTTCTTCAAATTCAAAAACAAACTGAACAAATAATAAGTAGTAAGTAACACTATAGCGAATGTTGAAAGCGACTGGTGCAAAGTTTCCAATGGCAGGGTCGCAAATATCCGGAACGTAGAAGTATAGACCAGGAAAAGCAAGGTATACGCCAGAAGCGGATGAAGTTGTGCAGGTCTTTTATTTTCGGTGATCATGTACTATTCTGATGATACGAAAATACGAAAGATGCCTTTCTGTTTCACCAATAATTTCATTCAATTCACATGGCTTATCAACCTTATCTGCTGAAAGGGTTAAAAAAAGTAAAGAAGTCAAAATGCTTTTTCACTGAAAGTACAGACAATAAATTCCAGGTTAAAATTCCCAAAAACTGAGCAATGCATGTACCCATGATTCCATACACTGGCACGAGGAGGACACAAGCAACAACGTTTACCAGAGCAGAGAAAACAGCAATATTTCTGAGAATATGTTGACGACCGGTCATATTCAGGATCTGAGATGGCAAACCGGTAAAAACAACGATGAACTGACCTGCTAGCAGTACATACAAAGCAGGTTCATTTCCGGGGAATTCCTTTCCGAAGATTGATAGGATCCATTCCGGAAATAAGGTAAGTGCAATAAATATTGGCAACGAAGTGATAAAGATCAAGCGCGAAACTTCTTTAGCATGCTTCTTCAAGACATCCATTTTCCCCAAAGCAAAAGCTTCTGCAAAGCGGGGCATTGCCAAACTGTTTATTGCAAGGATAGTAATATTTGTAAAGACAGAGATTCTTATCAAAGCATTATATACCCCTACATCTGCTTCACTGTTATATGCAGCGAGAATTAATGTTCCTGCCCACGACATGATGAGTTGCATTAATGTTGTAAAGAACATTGATGAAGAAGTACGTATCAGAGTTATAACCGGAAATTCCTTCTTTGAT